>NZ_JASBOH010000008.1:0-148758 GCF_039907205.1 Corynebacterium sp. c25Ua_47
CAGGAAGGGGCTCTTCAATCGGCGCTATCGCTCAACGTTCAACTTGGCACTCAACCGATCAATCCGAGCCCTTGTGCACTCGATGCCGCCATGTGGACTCCCACAATTGCCGCGATCCACAGCAACGTCACTTTCGCTTCATACTCCAGCCGACGGATGGCGCGCTCCAGACGGGGAAAAATAGCCGGCCCCGCTGCGCCTGCAATGGCAGCCATAAGAGTTGCCGGTAGGACCATGATGATGCAGTAACCCGCAATAAGCGCGACCTTGCCGCTAAACCCGAAAGACATAGACTGGATAATTCCCATTGCGCCCAGGTAAGGCAACATAGTCGCAGCCTCGACGACGGCAGCACCTAGCGCAAGCCCCACCATGCCGGTCGCACTCAGTGACGCGCCCCGTGCAAGGCGAGAAGCCCGACTCTTCGACACCTCGCCGTTGGTGGTCTGCGTGGCCGCGGGCTTTTTGGGGTTTGGCGAGAACACACCGAAGATGAAAAGCCCCGCGCCCAGAACAAGCGTCACCCACTGGAACCAATCAGTCTCGCTTACGCCAGAAAGTCTCGATACTGCCGCATCGAACCCTAATAGAAGCGCAATACCAAGGCCGCAGTAGGCCGTGGCGATCGTAGCGAGATAGGTGCCCAATAGGCCTAAACGTACTCGTCGCCAGATAACAATCAGTGCAATAGGAATGACAAGGGTTCCTGCACTCAAACTATCTACGAGTGCAAGGCCAGCAAGGGGAAGGAAGTCTGACATGGAATTCTCCAGTAGTCGGGTGTTTGCGGGAGTTTGACCTTAGATTCGCAAGAGGCCTCAATCCAGCGTCGTACGTTTGTATTAATAGCGGGCTTGGTACGATTGTACGAGGCGCAATGCGCGAGTGCAACTACACTTATGAATGGCTCATCGCATCTGAGCTACGCAAGATTGGAGCTCCATGTCCGTTGATCGCAACACACCCATCACCGGCACCGCCGCAGTGATCGCTGATGCTGCCATTCGAGTGATGGTCAGCCAGGGTCTCGATGCCCTGAGCGTGCGCAACGTCGCCACTGAGGCTGGCGTCGCGCCTGGGACTGTCCAGTACCAGATGGGTAAACGGGACGACATCATCGCGAAAGCTTTTGTCAGGTCGTTGCAGCGCCAGGAGTCGCGGGCCCTTACTCAAACCGATGCGACGGATTTTCACGCGGCGTTCCACGGTCGCCTGGCTGAACTCTTGCCAATTGGACCTGTCCAGCGCGAGGATTCCGCTGTGTGGGTCATAGTGGGAGCTGCTGCCTCGACGCGCGAATGGCTGGCTGACTTATACGACGCCGAGGTGACGAAGTTTCGGGCGCGCGTGTCTGAAGGTCTCGAAGCAGCGCAACGTTTCGGAAAGCTGGCCCGAGGACTGTCTCCTGAGCAAGGTGCTCGCCTTGTCACTGCGCTGGTCAACGGGCTGACGATTGACTACCTCAATGCTCCTGTGGACTCGTCGAAGCAGTTGTTGGCAGACCTTGCTTCGGGACTCGCGCTGATTGTAGAACCCGGTTCTCCTAAAGACTAGGACGGTACTGGGGCTGGAAGTGCAGCATACCCCTTCATTCTCAGGAAGTCCTCCAACCCATGTCAGCGCGGAGGCACTGTGCCAGTCACCGGCGTGTGGATGTTAATCGACGGGTGAAAGCTCGAGTATCTCGCAAACCGCATCCATGTGTCCGGCGTGCCTGGATACTTCGGCCAGTAGGTGGGACAACACCCAGTCGACAGTGGGGTGCCTGCCGTCCTCGTCAGCTTGGGATGCAGGCTCTCCCGGTGGATACGTTGCAAGCAAAGACAAGGCATCTTCCCACTCCTGTCGAAGGGCATCGACGAAGGTCTCGACCGTGACCTCGGGATCCGCGTTCCAGTCTGCATGTGGAGAGTCATCGGTCCACGGGACCGGAAGATCAGCGCCTACCACAACATTTGCGATCCAAAACCGGATGACGTACCGCTGATGGTTCAGAAGCCCCGCAACGGTCCAGCGACTACGAAGGGGAACGTGTGTCACGCCTGAGCGATCTACCTGAATGGCCATGTCGACGATCGAGTCGAGTTGGCGCTGGATCTGATCAGTCAGCTCGGAATAGGACTTTGGTGTGGTGGGCATGTGCAGGAGCCTGAATTCTTAGGACTCTGCAGTTAGACGCCGCACGGCCTCGCGGATGACCTCGGGGCGCTTGCAGAAGGCAAAGCGCACCTTGTGCTGCCACGGTTCCGGGTTGTCCGTGAAGGCGGCCAGCGGGATGGCGGCTACGCCCTTTGTTTCGGGCAGCTGCATGCAGAAATCGATGCCGTGTAAACCGGTAGAGGAGATATCGGCAACCACGTAGTAGGTGCCGCCGGTGTCATGCACGTGGAAGCCAAGCTGCTTGAGGCCCTCCACAAGGATGCTGCGGCACTCTGCAAGCTCAGACACCATGCCGTCCAGCCATTCCTGTTCATAGCGCAGGGCATGGGCCACGGCCGGCTGGAAGGGCGTGGTGGAGACGAAGGTGGTGAATTGCTTGGCTTTGATGACGCCGTCGAGAAGCTTAGGCTCCGCGATGGCCCAGCCGGTCTTCCACCCAGTGCAGTTGAAAGACTTGGCGGCAGATGACACCGTGACGGTGCGCTCAGCCATTCCCGGCAGGGAGGCGATGCTGACGTGCTTGGCGGTGCCGAAGGTGAGGTTTTCGTAGACCTCGTCAGCTAATACGAGGAGGTCCTCCTCCACGCAGAGCTCGGCGAGCTCGGTGAGTGCTTCGCGGGAAAAGACCGAGCCGGTCGGGTTGTGCGGGGTGTTGATGATGACCATGGCGGTCTTGTCCTTGATGGCTGCGCGCACGGCATCGACGTCGATGTCCCAGCTGTTGCCGGATTCTTTCAAGGGGACGGGGACGCGGGTGGCGTCGGCAAGCGCGATGGCGGCGATGTAGGCGTCGTAGTAAGGCTCGAGGACGATGACCTCCTGGCCGGGTTCCACGAGGCCTAGGACGGTGGCGGTGATGGCCTCGGTAGCACCGGCAGTGACCACGACGTGATCCTGCGGCACGGAGTAGGTCTCTGCGATGGCGCTGAGCAGCTCTGGGACCCCGCGCAGGGGAGCGTACTGGTTGTTGCCGCCGGCGATGTTCTCCTGGGCAATCTCCAGCATGCGCTGTGGGCCATCGCTATCGGGGAAACCCTGGCCCAGGTTCACCGCGTCATTCTCCACCGCAAGGGCGGTCATGGTGGCGAAGATGGTCTCGCCAAATTCTTGTAGTCTCTCAACAGTCATTTAGAGCACCAGTAGATCGTATTTTGTAGCCTTCACATCGGTCAGACGCTTGCGTGCGCGCTCGAGGCGCTGCCACTGATCCTCCGGAATGGACTTGCGGGCAATCGTCACGGTCTCCGCATCCGGGGTGCCCCAGGCAATCGGCATGGGAGTGATCTGCTGCCAGTGGTCTTTATCGCTTGAGCTGCGCTGGCCGGAGACCGCGGCCACCGGGACCTTGGTGCCCACGGTGCGCTTGATACCCGGGATACTGGTGACCGTGCGCAGGCACGCGCCCCACCGCGGCGGTGCCTTCGGGTCAACGTTGGTATTTACCAAAGCCATGAGGACCATGTCGCGCTCGTTGACCTCCGCGACGACCGCGGGGGCTAGCGGATAGGAGTCGTAGAGCTTCTGGGCCGAGCCAACCTTGCTCGAAGCCAAGACACCGATGACGGCGCAAAAGATGCCGAAGAGCGCCATGCCTACCGCCAGAGTGATGCGCCAGACGGGGTCGATTCCGAAATAGACGGCAATCGCGCCGAGAATAAGCACGAGGCCCATGACGAGGCCAGAGTTGCGCAGGCGCGAGGAATCGCGGAGGAGCTCGTTGTTCTTCTTGGCAAAGTCTTCGTTGACTTCAAACTTGAAAATCTTCATCAGCTCACAAGTCTACTTCGTCCACCAGCCGGTAGGCATAACCTTGCTCGGCCAAAAAGCGCTGGCGGTGCATCGCGTATTCCGCGTCGATCGACTCGCGCGCCACCAGAGTGTAGAAGGTGGCCTCCTGCCCGTCCTTCTTCGGGCGCAGCAGGCGGCCTAGGCGCTGGGCTTCCTCCTGGCGTGAGCCGAAGGTGCCGGAGACCTGGATGGCCAGGGCGGCCTCGGGCAGGTCGATGGAGAAGTTCGCCACCTTGGACACCACCAGGGTGGGAAGCTCGCCCTCGCGGAATTGCTGGAAAAGCTTCTCACGTTTGGCGGTGGAAGTCTTGCCGTCAATGACCGGTGCGTTGAGGTGCTCACCGAGCTCCTCCAGCTGGTCCACGTAGGCGCCGATGATCAGAGCCTGCTGGCCTGCATGCTTTTTCAGCAGCTTGTCGACGGCCCGCAGCTTCGCGCTTGCCGACGCCGCAATCCTGTACCTCTCCCGCGCTTGTGCGGTGGCATAGAGCAGGCGCTCCTCCTGCGTCATGTCTACGCGCACCTCGACGCAGTCCGCGGTGGCGATATAGCCGGCGGATTCCAGTTCTTTCCACGGTGCGTCATAACGCTTGGGGCCGATGAGCGAAAAGACATCGCCCTCGCGGCCGTCCTCGCGGATGAGCGTGGCGGTCAGCCCCAAGCGGCGGCGCGATTGCAGGTCGGAGGTCATACGGAAAACTGGAGCGGGCAAGAGGTGGACTTCGTCGTAGATGATAAGGCCCCAGTCGTGGGAATCGAAGAGCTCGAGCGCGCGGTATTCGCCCTTGGTCTTGCGCGTGACCACTTGGTAGGTGGCGATGGTGATGGGCTTGATCTCTTTCTTCTCACCCGAGTACTCACCAATTTCCTCCGGCATCAGGCTGGTGCGGCGCAATAGTTCATCGCGCCATTGGCGCCCGGCCACGGTGTTGGTCACCAGGATGAGCGTGGTGGCCTGTGCTTTGGCCATGGCGGCAGCACCCACGATGGTTTTGCCCGCGCCACAGGGCAGGACCACGATGCCGGAGCCACCGGACCAGAAGGATTCGGCGGCATACTGCTGATAATCCCGAAGCTCCCAGTCCACCTCCTCCGTGCTCAGCGCGATGGGGTGGGATTCGCCGTCGACGTAGCCGGCGCGGTCATCGGCGGGCCAGCTGGCTTTGAGCAGCTCTTGTTTGAGCCGCCCGCGTGCGGATGGCGGTACGGCGATGGTGTTGTCGTCAATGCGCGGGCCCAGAAGCTCGCTGACTTTCTTGGTGCGCGTGAGCTCCTCTAGGATGACGGGCTCGTCCGATTCGAGGATGAGACCGTGGGCTGGGTGGGCCAGCAGGCGCACGCGGCCGTAGCGCGACATGGTCTCGGCGACGTCGATCAGCAGCGCCTGCGGCACCGGGAAGCGGGAGTAGTTCTCCAGAACGTCGACGACTTGCTCGGCATCGTGCCCGGCGGCGCGGGCATTCCACAGGGCTAGTGGGGTGATGCGGTAGGTGTGAATGTGCTCGGGCGCGCGCTCCAGCTCGGCAAAAGGCGCGAGGGCTGCGCGTGCCTCGTTGGCTTGCGGGTGATCCACCTCGAGGAGGACGGTCTTGTCCGATTGGACGATGAGTGGTCCGGGCATGATGAGGCCTTTCTACTCTGGGCGTCAGGGAAAGATTTAATCCCTGTCGGCAAAGCGGACGGAGGAAATGCGGTGAACTGGGAAGCGCACGGGTTTGCCCGCTGAGCCTAGGGCATCAATGTAGCCGCCCTCAACGGAGAGTGGTGTCACGGTCACGGTGCGGATATCGCCGCTCTTATCGGCATAGGAAATCACGATATCGGCGTGGAAGCGCGCGGCAGCGCGTGCGAGTGTGAGGGGATCCGGCTCCTCTTCCTTCTGCGCGCTGGGATTCTGCGCTGATGTCCGCAAGGCCTGCACAGCGTCATCCACCGAGGCGGGCGCGCGCTTGCGGGGCTTCGTACGAGGCGTGGGCAAAAGGTAAGGCTCGGGGGCGACGGTAAGGGAAGCGCCGGATTCATCCTCCGGGGTGGGGGATAGGCCCTTGGCGCGCAGCTTCTCCAGCAGCTCGCCCACGCGCAGCTGCGAGACAGCCACGGTGGGCGCGAGCAGGCGCAGGCCGGGGACTGAGGCAACGGCGAGCTCCAAGAGTGCGGGGTCCTCGCTGCGCAGGTAGGAGAGCGCAGGACCACTGCGGAGGGTGCCATGGCGCTTGGCGACGTCCCCGATGGCAAACTCCAACGCCTGCGGCACGCCCGTCGGGGAATGCTTTTCCAAGAAGTCGGTCATTTCCTGGGCGGTGAGGCCCTGGTCCATGCCGCGGCGGATGGTGGACTCACTGATGCGGTACACGCTGGCTAGGCCCGGGGATTCGAGGTCCGCCAGGGATGCGAGGGTGCGGTGTGCGTCTGGCTCAAGGGGGCCGGGCACGAGGACGGTGAGGTCCTGCTGGATGATGAACTCGCTGACCGTCTCAGGAACGAGGTTGGTGGCCGCGGTGGAATCTCCCAGCACGCGGGTGGCCCTGCCCAAAGCTATGGCGCCGATCCATTCGGCTTCGGCGCGCAGCTTCTCGATGGTCAGCGTGCGCGTGTGGCTAGCAAAGAGCGGGGAGCGAAAGCGTAGGTCCTCCCAGAACTCCTCGTCGTCCAGCGCGACTGCGGAGTGCGCATAGACGCCGAGGACGAAGGCTCGAAAGCGCGGCAGGCGGCGCACAATACTGTCGTCTGCGAGGACCCGAGCGTCGCTCCAACTAGCCCAGGGGGAGGTGCGCCAGGCGTCGAGAAGAATGCGCCACTTCTCCCCGAGATCGGCCTCGAGCCAGTCTTGGGAGCCAGTGGTGGGCGCGAGGAAGTGGCCCTCCATGCCATCCGGCTCGCCGCGGTGGAGAAGCCTAGCGTGGTGGCCCAAGCAGATGAGTCGCGCGACCTCCTCCTTCTCCAGAGCGAGATCCTTGGCCAGCTGGTTGAGGGGGCGAACGCCGACCGAAGAATCCTTGAGCAGCGCTACCGGATGGCTTCCAAGCAACTCGATGAGCCGCTCCATGCCGCGCACGGCTTCCAGGCCAGCTGCGGCACCGGCGTCGTCCGCCTTGGTATCCGGCTCCGGAGTTCCGGCGCGCCCCGAGGGGGTGGTGGGAATGGGCGGGGTGGTGTCACCGGCCAGCAGGCGGGCAAGCGAGTGCGGCAGGCGCACCGAGTGTGCGTTGATGCGCTCCAGGAAACCTTTGGCCAGCAGGCGCTTGGCGGGATCCTCGGAGTTGATGTCTGGCTCGGTGTCGGTGGTATAGCCCATGCCGTCGCTTTTTCTTAGGGCATCGAGGACTCGGCGCTCTTCGGGAGCAAGCGTGGCTAGGTCCTTTTCATTGAACTCGACTTGGTTGCGCAGCGACCAACCGGTGGGAAGCGAGCCCATGACGGTGGTGACGATGCGCACCTGCGGGGCATCGCCGAAGACGAGGCCGCGCTCCTTGAGCTGCCGTGTTACTTCAGGGTTGGTGTCTTCCACCATGTTGACCTCGCCGCCGCGGTGGGCGATGTCCTCCAAGGCAGCTAGCTGCTCGGCATTGCTTGCTGCTAAGGCATCCGCGACGTGCATCGGAAGTGTCAGACGCGAGGCCAGCGCGTCGAAGTCCTTCGGTGCGGGGGAGAGAACATCGCTGCGGTTGCTCAGTAGGGCGCGTAGGTCCTCATCGGGCAACTGGCTGAGCCAGTCGCGGTAGCTCTCAGTGACGCGGGCGCGGTTGGAGGGGGTGGTCATAATGGCGATCAAGCTTAGTAGTTAGTAGGCGGGGGAGGTATGGGGCCCTCGTTGGGTGAATAAGTTACTTTTTGCCGCGGGGTTTGGAATAATAAGGAGCATGTCGAACGAGAACAAAGGCTTCGTATCCCCGGCTTGGCCGAAGAACAGCCCCCGCGAGCACGCTATTACTGAACTTACTGCACCTTTTGCTGGTGCTTCCAGCCCGTACGGTGACGACCTGATTCTGCCGATGCCGGCAGAAAAGCTCAACTACGTTCACCCGTACACCCGCATCAACCGCTAAGTAGGCGCGCAGAAAACTGCGCTTCACTTAGCGGATGCGTTGAGCCCGACCGGCTTGCTTTCAGCCCCTCCGAGAATGTTCTCCTCGGTGGGGCTATACGTGTTTGCGCTGAATGCTTTTGTTCCGGCGTTAGTCGGCACGGGCTTGGGTTTTAAAGCCGTCGAGCAGGGTATCGATGAGTCGGGTTTGAATTTCTGAAAGACGTTCGATGTTTGCCAGTGCTCCGGGCGCCGGGCGGGTGATGAGACCGATATCGATGTGGAGTTCGAGCGGGGTGAGGGACTCGGGGCAGAGGCCCGCTTGTCGCGCGGGTTCGATAATCGGTTGGTAGATCGACTTCAGTTCAGCTGTGCGTTGAGCGGCGACCTTCTGCACGTCATTGTCTGAGAATGAGGCAGTATTCACCTCGGCTGCCGCTGCTTGAACAACCGCGGCGAAGTTAAGGCTGGCGATCCGATGAATAATATCGCGCCAGGTGCCTTCGGGATCCTCGTCGAAACCTTGTAGGTGGCTGTCCACCTCTTCTTTGATGTGTGCTACCTCCGCGCCGGTGACGGCATCGATGAGGGAGAGCCGTTCGGGGAAGTGGCGTGAGACCGTGGCAACGCCCACGCCGGCCTTCTTGGCGATGGAGCGCATGGACGCGCCCGGTCCCTCGCTGATGAGCAGCTGCCTGGCTGCTGCGACGATGGCCTGCTTGTTTTCTGCTGCATCTTGTCTCACAGCTTGCATCATATCAAACGGAACACTATGCTCCACTTTGTAAGTGAAACACCCTGTTCCGTTTGGAGGTTAGAAGTGTCAGCGGTGAAAAGTCAGGAAGGAAAGCAGCCATCGGTTGCTGTGAAATCGATAGTTGCCATTGTGGGGATCCCCGTCGTCATCGGCCTTATGCTGTGGGCGTTTTTGGCGCCCACCTTTGCGTCGGGTCCGGCTGGCGTTCCGGTTGCCATTTCGGCGCCGGAGCCCATGCTCGAAGGCATCTCGCAGAAGATTGAGAGTGCGGCGGGGGATGAGGCCCCGGAGATCGTCGTGAAGCACAGCGAGGCCGAGGTGCGCGACGCGGTGTTGCAGCGTGAAGCTGTTGGTGGACTGGTCATCTCCCCGCAGGGCGCGAGTGCGTTCACCGCTGCGGGAAATGGTGCTCCCTACGTGACGATGATTGATGGCCTCGCTGGCCAGCTTGAAGCACAAGGAATGTCCGTGGAGAAGCAGGAGCTTGCGCCGACGACTGCGGAGGACCCGCAGGCGAGCGGTATCGCACTGCTGGGCCTGCCGCTGGCCTTTGGCGGGATTATTTCCGCTGTTATTGCCACCTTTGCATTCCGCGGAAAGAAGTGGGCCAAGCTAGGGGTGCTTGTCGGCATTGCGCTACTAGGCGCGCTCGTTGCCACGTGGATGCTGCACTCCGTCTATGGAACCCTCGGTGGCAGCTTCGCTGCCGAGTGGATGGCTATCGCGGCGGACATTCTGGCAACGTCGGTGGTGACCGCTGGTCTCGCGGGTCTGATGGGTGCGGCTGGTATCGGAATCGGCGCTGTGCTGACTATCTTCTTGGCGAACCCGCTGTCGGGGCTGGCAACCGGACCGTGGCTGCTGCCTGCCGGGTGGTCGACGTTGGGGCAGTGGATGCCCATCGGTGCGACGGGGCATCTGGTCCGTTCGCTGTCCTTCTTCGACGGGCAGGGCTTTGGCCATGCGTGGTGGTCGTTGGGTCTGTGGATCGTTGTTGGCCTGGTGCTGTTGGTCTGTGACCGGTCACGAGCTAGGTGAAGAACCCAAACTGATTGAGAAGGGTTCTTCTCCATAGCGTTCGCTTTGGAAATGCAATCAGTCGGAATGCTCCTCCAGCCAATCCAGGGCGACATCAATTCCCGTCCAAGCAAGAGCGATGGCGCCATCCGAAAGCGTTTGGTTAGCGACTTCGCCTACGCATGCATCGGCGAAAGCCTCTTGGTGGTTCAAAACAGGATAAGAACCCACACCGATATAAGGGTGTATCGCCCTAGTTATATGGGAGACGTTAGCAAAATCAGTTGAGGCTTGACTCATTAATGTTTCAGGCCCATCTGTGCGTAAGTCGCGGCCAAGAAGAAGGGCGTTTTTCTCGTAGTACTCAAGGCCCGCTTCATCCGTAACGAAGTCGGAATATGGTTTCGACTCATCGATGATGGAGACTTCGCAGCCGGTAGCAAGAGCCCCAGCTTTGAAACAGTTAATAACCTTTTGAGATGTAGCCTCCAGTTCCTCCATCGTTGACGCTCGTACGTACCAGCGCCCTTGTGTGCGGTGAGGAATAGCGTTTGGAGCATCACCACCTTTAGTGACAATCCCGTGCACACGCACAGTTGGGGGTAGCTGCTGCCGCAGTAAACCAATGGCAACTTCTGAGATTGTGAAAGCATCGGCAGCGTTGACACCTTGGGTGGGGTAGGAAGCCGCATGTGACGCATGGCCAGTGAAATTTACTTCCCAATGCAGAACGGCGAATGGCTTAGCCCTTACGACATCAACGGGGGCGGGGTGCGACATCATTGCAAAGTGCAGCCCATCGAAAGCGCCGCGGTCTAGCATCTCAACCTTCCCGCCCTTTCCTTCTTCTGCTGGAGTTCCGAAAATCTCTACTGAGAGATCCAGTTCTTCCGCGACCTCGGAAAGAGCGATACCAGCCCCGAGAGACATTGCAGCAATCAGATTATGGCCGCAGGCATGCCCAATACCTGGCAGTGCGTCGTATTCCGCCATGATCCCAATTCGCTTAGAACCCGAGCCTTTCACTGCATGAAATGATGTAGAGATTCCTACGTAATTATCTTCAACATCAAAGCCGCGTGAACGTAGGAAGTTTGCACATCGTTTAGATGACTCAACCTCCTCCCAAGCGATCTCGGGATTTTCATGGAGCCATTCAGAAAGCTCGATGAGTGAATTCAATTCCTCGTGGACAGCTTCGCGCGCCTTCTCTTTATACTTATTCATCGCCAGGCACCCCATAGGAAGGAGCGGTGTGCGGTGATTTTCCGCGTGTCACGTAGTCATCGCGTTGGGGCATCCAAATTTCGAGTAGCTTCTCAAGTTCATTAATCGGCGCATCAGACCAGTCCACCCGCAGGTCAGTTTCTATCCACCCAGCGTCACGAACGACGCCTAAACCAGCAGACTGAACTGGGCCAGCTTCACCGCCGGCCTCCAGCCCAGCGATCATCGTTTCAAGCAAACGATACTCAAGTTCACCGCTAGTGCTTTCAAATCGGTTAAGCATCTCGTCGATAACCTTTTCCGACGCGAGCATATTTCCGGCGATTACGCAGTTATCGCCAACAACCTGGTTGTGCGTACCGAGCGTGTGGACTCCAGAGTGAGAGAAACCTGGACCCTTCGCCGGAAGAATTGTGATTTGCCGGTAATCCAGCGTGGAGTCATTCTCCTTGAGCCAGTCAAACGCCTCTTGAGCTGTACTGCCATTTTCGAGTCGCCCCAAAATCGCCGGACCGAACCGTGGGTCGGTGATGTTTTGGGAAGACACCGCACCGATCCCGCTACGAAGATTAAGGCAGCGAGCAGCGACGGCCGGTGAAGAGGACGAAACAGCTTGGCCAATGGCGCCTGAGCTGTCGCGAGCAATAATTGAAAAAGTCATAAGCCTTCCAATGATTGAGGAGCCGGAGGGCGGTGAGAAGCGTCGTCGCCCCCGCAGGGCTCAGAATGGTTATCGAAATCTAGTTGTTATCTAGAACGGCTGTCGCATCAATTTCGACGAGCCATTCCGGGCGAGCCAATGCATCAACTACAAGTCCTGTAGAAACGGGGTACACGCCCTTAAGCCACCTACCCATTACGTTGTAAACGGCTTCGCGGTAGCGAATGTCTGTCAGGTAGACGGTGACCTTTACGATGTTCTCGAGACTTCCGCCTGCTTCTTTCATAAGCATGTCGATGTTTGCCATTGCCTTTTCGGCCTGTGCCTCGACGTCACCGATGCCGACAGATTCGCGAGTGTCTAGATCCTGGCCAATCTGGCCACGGAGGAAGACAATGTTGTTAGCGACCACTGCTTGGCACAGATCATTGGAGAGATTTTGTTCTGGGTAAGTGTCCTTCGTGTTGAAAGGACGGATTCGCGTGAACTTCATGGTGAAGCCTTTCTGTAGTTGGGATGATGAAAGTGAGGGACTCAGTCTTCGGGGTGGCGGTAATCGCGGTAGTTGCGCTGAATGTTGATTTGATCTGCGACGAACTTAGCGTCATGCCAGCAGCCCCAAATAAATGACGAGCCACGACGTGACTGCCACGGCAGTCCGACGAAGTAAACACCGTGCGCAGAGGAGACTCCACGGTTGTGAATCGGAGTACCTTGGCTATCGACGGCGTTTTCTACGTTCAGCCAGTTGTAATCGCGCCCATATCCGGTGGCCCAAAGGATGCTATTCACCCCATTGGCCTTTAGCTCGAGTTCCTGTAGCGGATTTGCTACGCATTCAGGATCCGGGCCCAAAATGTGGGCCTCGGGTTCTTCAGGGAGATCTAGCCCGTTCTGTTCAATGAATGCGTCTGCCTCCCGAAGGAGGGAAAGATAGTTTTCGTCTCCCTCATGGATATTGCGTGCGAGGTCTGCAGCAAACTTCATGCGACCGTTCTCATATGGTCCAGCGCGCCCTACGAGCGTGATTCCTTTAGCCGCGAGATCTCGGAAATCCACGGTGTGACCGCCCTTAGCGCCAGTAACTGAGATGGTGACATGTTCAGCGCCTTCCGCTGGTGTTGCCATATCCCACTTATCTAAGACACCGAGCCAGTAGACAAAATCGCGGTTTCGATACCGTCGTGGAGGGCGATCATGAGGACCTACGGCAAGGTAGACCTCCCGGCCCGCGTCGCGGAGCTCGTCTGCAATCTGAACGCCGGAAGACCCAGCACCAACAACGAGTACCCCGCCTTCGGGAAGATCCCCTGGGTTGTGGTAGTCGGATGAGTGGATTTGGAAGATTTCTTCTTGTGGGACTACGGCAGGGATTACGGGGACCTGAAATGCTCCAGTGGCAGCAACGACAAAGTCACAGTCATAGGTGTCCTCGGAAGTCTCCACAATGAATCCGTGACCGCCATCCTTACGAGTCACTTTGGTGACGGTTACTCCCTCCTTGACCGGTAGGTCGAAAAGCTCGGTGTACTTCACCATGTAGTCAGCGACTTCTTCTTTAGGGACGAAGCGTTCTTGGTCTCCCTCGAACTTCAACCCTGGGAAACGATCGTGCCAAGCGGGGCCATTTGCAACGAGAGAATCCCATCGTTCCGAGCGCCAGCGAGAAGCGATTTTGTCACGCTCAAGGACGATGTGGTCGATCCCGTGGGAGCGAAGATGTTCGCTAGTTGCAATGCCAGCTTGGCCAGCGCCGATAATGACGACTTCCTTTTTGATGTGAGGCATACAAAACTCCAACTGTAGGAATACTGAGGCTGGACCACGGTCATAAAGGTAAAGTGCAGCACACTGTTCGGAAAGTGTGATCCAGATATCAATAGTCTGTTGTGGAGGAGCGGGTTAAGCAAGTACCTTCTACGTACAAAGTTCATCAATTATTCTGATGATAGGCATGACCTGTACTTTTGCGATGGGGAGTGCTGTTTTGGGTATTTGATGGGTGAAGGAGCAGATAGTGGCAAAGACTGAATCGGCGATAACGCTGACGCAAATGCGTTACTTCGTGCGGGTGGCTGAGCTGAGGTCGATGAGTGCAGCTGCAGATGAGCTTTTTGTAGCTCCGTCCGCTGTGTCAATGGCTATCTCGCAGCTTGAGCAGGCTGTTGGAAGTCAGCTTCTGGTGCGACGTCGTTCAAAGGGAGTTGCCCTTACGGATCAGGGGCGAATTTTCTATCCGCATTGCCTAAGGGTCCTAACGGGGGTTAAGGACGCGGTTGATAGTGTGCGGACGGGCACTTTGGGAGGACGGTTGACGGCTGGATGCTTTACGACTCTCGCGCAGTTTTGGATTCCGGATATCGTAGAAGGGATTCATGCGAGCCATCCAGGGGTGGATGTTGATATTCGGGAGTGTGATGCGGACCAGTTGGAGGAAGCATTGTCACAGCGGAAAATTGAGGCTGCGCTTGCATATGACTTCGATTATGGCCGAGAGATTGAATTTATCCCAATGGGCACTGCGCCCCTTTATGCAGTTTTTGGGGATGGCCACCGCTTTGCTCAGGCGGAAAAAGTGGAACTGCCTTCGTTGGAGTCTGATCCTCTAGTGCTATTGGACTTGGGGAAATCGTCGAACTATTTCTTGTCCGCGTTTCGTGAAGCGGGGGTTGAACCGCTGGTGAGTTATAGATTCGAAAGCTTTGAGATTGTTAGATCTATGGTTGCAAGGGGGTATGGGTATTCCGTGCTTAATCAGTCGCCGGTGCATGACCTGACCAACGAAGGGCTGCATTTGAATCGTGTGCCGATAGTTGGGGCGGGGGAAGGGCTTCGGGTAGGGGTAATTAAGCGAAGGGGGGAAAATCTGTCGCTGAGGGCGGAATTGTTTGTTGACACCGTGCGATTGTTGCTGCAGGAGCGTCGATAGTTGCACTACTAAGAGTTCGGAGGGCTAAGTGGTCCAGTGAGCCTCTAGGGCTATTTGGCGAAGGTGTATTAGGAAAAGTGAAGGGGGTATCAAAAAATACCGATAGACTAAACGTCGGAGTTACCATACTGTGATCCGCAATACGCGCCAGTGTAAGGTGCATCACGTTGAAAGTATGGCTGGCGTCTTGTCACTCAGAGTTTCAATTGTGGTGTCCAATATGAATCTGGCGGTAGGCTCACGCAAAGGATTGGACAATGACGAACTCAATAGATCAAAGAAAAGCTGCGTCACCTCAAGAGCTACGGCGCAACACCATTGCCGGTGCAATCGGTGTCCTCGTCCACTGGTTCGACTGGGCTGTTTATGCCTATCTGGCGACTACGATTTCCCACGTATTTTTTCCCTCCGACAATGAAACGGCCAGCCTTCTCTCTGTATTTGCGGTCTTCGCGGTTGCTTTCTTCGTTCGGCCTCTTGGCTCCGTGATTTTTGGCCATATTGGCGACACGGTCGGGCGAAAGAAAACCCTCTCATTTGTCATCATTACGATGGCTGTGGGAACCCTCATGATCGGACTGATTCCATCCCATGAAACTATCGGTATTTGGGCTCCGATCTTGTTGATTGTCGCCCGGGTGATTCAAGGTATCGCGGCTGGAGGAGAATTCGGTTCTGCCGCATCGTTCCTTTCTGAATACTCGCCGCGCGAAAAGCGTGGTTTTGGAACCTCGTGGATTGAATTTGGCTCTGTTATGGGATTCCTTTTGGCTTCTATTGTGGTGGCCGGAATGCACTTGACGCTTTCCGATGAAGCAATTATGGCTTGGGGATGGCGAGTTCCATTCTTGCTGACTGTCCCCCTCGCAGCAGTGGGCCTTTGGATCAGACTGAAAATTGAAGACACGCCAGAATTTCAAACCCTGCAAGAGGAGGATATTGTTCCTGAGGCTCCTCTGAAAGAGGTATTTCAGAAAAACTCCAAGCAGTTTTTTCAAACAATTGGTATAGAGATTTTCATGAACTGTACGTTCTATGTGGTCATGGTTTATCTCATCACTTACCAAGAGACAGTTGCAGGCATTGAACCTGGTGTGGCTTCCATTTTGTCTGCGGTCGCTTCGATTGTTGCCGCGGCTATGATTCCACTAGCTGGAATTTGGTCCGACAAAATCGGACGAAAACCGGTAATGTTCACCGCTGCAGCATTGCTTATTGTATTGGCGTTCCCAATGTTCTTGCTTATGAAGCAGGGGACTGCGCTGGCAGGGTTTATCGCTACCTTTGGGCTTGCGGCATCTCTTGCGCTTATTCTTGGTACCCATTCGGCAACTGTATCCGAGCTTTTCCCAACACGTACCCGGCAATCAGGGCTATCGATGGCTTATTCAATTGCGGGAGCATTCTTTGCCGGCACCCTTCCGTACCTGAATACGTGGCTCATCGATGTCACTGGCAACGACATGATTCCGGCATACACGCTAATTGTGGTCGCGATAATTGGCGTGATTACTCTGCTTACAATTCCAGAGACGAAGGGTAGTGACCTCTTACACGAATCGGACCTGGCTGGCGCAAAGAGGAATAAAAAAGAGGCTCTTCTAGGGGAATAAACTGTCAATAATGCATCTCGCCCCCTAGGCGGGTGCGATTATACTTCGGGTAGAAGATTGCCACGATTGCAGGGTGACAGCATTTACGCACCCTGCAATTATGGCGTTGGAAGAAAGGTATTCGTTGGGTATTTCCTTTCGACAGCTCGAGTACTTTGACGCCGTCGCTGAAACTGGCAGTGTGACTGCGGCTGCTTCAAAACTATTTGTCTCACAATCGGCGATTTCGAGCGCAATCGGAGAGCTAGAGTCAAGCCTTAATGTCTCTTTGTTTATACGTCATCCTCGTGGGTTGTCTTTAAGTGCGGATGGTCTCGTAATTCTGAGACATGCAAAGGCTGCACTCGGTGTTGTCAGTGAAATCCAAAATGTTGCACGCCACTTGGGGCAGGAGATCTCGGGGTCTATTCGTCTCGGCTGCTATTCAACAATCGCGCCGCGTCTAGTTCCTCCTCTTGTAGAACTTTTGGAATCGAAGTATCCAGAATTGCGGTTATCCTTTGAGACCGGAGATCGTTCCAAGCTAATCGATGGCCTGCGGCGCGGAAACTTCGATGTCATCGTGATTTACGATTATAGTTTTGAGCAGGGGCTGAATGAAGTTGGAACGATTACTCAGCTAACGGCGGTTAAACCGTATGCCTTACTGCCTTCTGAACACCCTCTGGCAGGTTCCCCTTCTGTTTGGTTGGAGCAGTTGGTCGAGGACCGATTTATCCTTTTCGAATTGAAGCCAGCAGCACAGTATTTTCTGTCCTTGTTCGAGAAAGTCAAGTTAAAGCCAAAAGTTTGGTTTCGGACCGGAAGCAATGAAGTTATTCGAGGCATGGTAGCCCGCGGCCTGGGGTATTCTTTATTGACTCAATATTCGGAACACAGCTTTTCGCATGACGGGAATGCTTATGTTCAAAAGCAGCTTTCGAATGATTTTGAGGCGCTGCCTATCGTAGCGGTCACTTTGAAAGGGGGAGAAGAGCGGGCGAAAGTCGATGTATTTCTTTCGCTGCTTAAGGAACTCTATTGAGGGTTCAAATCCCAATAATATGGGGTTCTGACTTTCATTGTTTGCCAATTTTGCGGTGCATGAACGGACTAGGTGTGACTCTAAAAGTGCGGTGGAAATCTTTTTCTCTCGCTGGAAAATATAGAAAATTGGCCACCAAAGTAGCTTCTTATTCTGTATCAGGAGTCTAAGAAACTTCGCTGAATTGATATGCCTTAGCTAGGTAACTTTGCTCGAGGAAGGGCCGGATTAGCTGGGGTCTATTCCAAACGGGGTAATACAAGAAGCGGGCGCCATTTGGCGCCCGCTTCAAAGAAAACTGACCCCCTTGTAGGGGGTGATTCCGTCCTTGGAACGAGTAAACGGAGGGGGTCTGTTCACTTCCTGTTGAAGCGGCCCCTCTATCTGTGTGCCGTGCTTGCACGGCGCGGCGCGCTGCTTAGCGTGCAGCCAAAACCTGTGCCACCGGGTCGATGACGTGGCGGTTAGCGGAGTAGAAGGCGTTGAAGTCGTGGCGGTTGGCCTTGTACTGCTCGGTGAAGGAAGCCGGGACGGTCAGGCCGTACTGGGTAGCGGTGTCCTCGATGAGGGTGTAGAGGGCGTCGACAGCCAGCTCGTCGGTGGGCTCCTCGGCAGCTTCCTGGACAGCCTTCGGTGCCTCAGCCGGTGCCTGCGGCGCGGTCTCTTCCTTTACCTGAGTAGCGGCCGGTGCCGGGGTAGCGTTCACGTCGCGCGGGGTCGGTGCGGAGTTCAGGCCCAGGCTAGCGGAGCAAGCCGGCCATGCGCCCCAGCCCTGCTGTGCCAGGGTGCGCTCAGCGACAGCGATCTGCTGCTCGCGGGTAGCCAGGTTAGCGGTCGGAGCGAACTCGCCGCCGCCGAAGGCCTGCCAGGTCTGAGCGCTGAACTGCAGACCGCCGTGGTAGCCGTTGCCGGTGTTGATGGCCCAGTTGCCGCCGGACTCGCACTGTGCGAGGCGGTCCCAATCGGAATCCGGTGCAGCGGCAGCGTTCGGAGCCATGATGGCTGCGGCAGCGCCCACGGCAACGGTGGAAGCGGCAAACTTGGTGGCGATGGACTTGTTCTTAGCGGAGTGGCGTCCCATTAAAGTATTCCTTCTCTAGGTTGTTCTTGCTTTCTCGCGCCCAGATGATGCCCAGTCCGGCATGTAGTTTTGCAATTGATGTTCACGTTCATGCACATCATGTATGGCCGCCGTGTGGAAGCCCGGACTGTGTCTGGGGCGAGACTTCCACGACCGGCGGCCGAAGTGCCTGTGGGAAAGAGTAGCGGTTTATAACGAATCAGTCACGTTAAATGGCTCAAAACGATAACGGAAGCGGGGATTCCCCTACGTTTCCCCTGTTCGTGACGGGTGTGTTAGCTATGTCACACCTGTAACGGGTGTGGTGGTTGAGGCGATACCTATTCTTGGTTTCTTTGGTGGGGTGCGTGGAGGTTAAGATGTATCTCTTTATAAGTTCCACGGATAGTTCCTCCGCGCGGCAGCTTAAGTCACAACCACGCTTCGCCGCGCCTCCTTATCCCGGTATGCCGGTGCCTATCGGCAGGCAGGTGATACGGCCTAAGCTTTGGTAGAGGAGAGACGGAAAGAAAGTGAGTGAAGAACCATGCCTATCGGCAAAGTGAAGTGGTATGACGCGGACAAGGGCTTCGGCTTTGTCAGCAATCCCGGCGATGAAGACGTCTATGTTGGCCGTAACGTGCTGCCCAAGGGCGTTGATGAGCTGTACCAGGGCCAGCGCATCGAGTTCGATTTCGCCGCTGGTCGCCGTGGCCCGCAGGCGCTGCGCGTGAAGGTCCTTGATGCTCCGCGCCGCCGCACCCCGGCCCGCAAGCCGGAGGAGCTGTCGAGCATGCTTTCCGACGTCATGACGCTCCTCGAAACCCAAGTGCAGCCGGTGCTCAGCCAGGGTCGCTACCCGGAGCGCAAGACTGGTCGCCAGGTGGCGGAGATTCTGCGTGCTATTGCAAAGGATCTGGATAGCTAGGGGCCTACATTCTTAGGCCGATGACTGAAAAGTGCCCGACCTGCCAAAAGTACAGCTGATTTTGCAATGATCAGCCGTAAATTTGGCAGGTCGGGCACTTTGTCGATTGTAGCGGCGCGCGCTACATCGCGCGCCGCGGCGCGGCTACTTCTCCTCAGGAGCCTCTGCTGGAGATTCGGCGTCACCGGTGGCCTTGGATTCCTTGAGCTCTTCGTCGGTCATGGTGGATAGTGACCACACCGTGTGCATCGGGGTCTCTTCACCATTGGCATCGTGGCCAATCATGAGGGTGGAGATTTCCACGACCATCAGCTGCGGGCGCTCGCCGGTGGAAGCCTCAATCGGCGCGACGGAGCCGGGGATTTCGAGCGAGGTGGTTTCGTTGGCGCCGTGCGCAGTGCTGTCGTTGGCGGCTGGGTCATCGTAAATGGAGAGAACCGACCACTCGTGGTTATAGATGGCTTCGGGGATCTCCAGCTTCAGGGTGTCATCGGGCCCCACCGTGAGGTTGGGAACCTCGCCCTCCTCGCAGTCGGCGCCGGGCTCGCAGACGCTATAGGGCGCAACCTCCATCGTTTCATCACCCACCGTGGCCGTGATGGTGACGTCCTGCGGGTCGGGGCCCGGGCGGTCATTCCACCACTTCTGAAACATCACCACCGCCACGACGATCACCGCCACGGCGATAATGAGCGCCAGAAACTGCAGCAGTGACTTCTTCCTTGCTTGCTTCACGGTAGCCATGGGTGAGAATCCTACTCGAAGCGCACCCTGTACAGCTCATCCCAGAGCTTGCCGGTGATCCAGAACTCGTCGGTGCCCGGGATATGGGCGATGCCGTTGAGGACGGCGTTGGGATCGGCAGACGGGACATGGTTGAGGTTCGCGGTGTCAATCACCGCGGTGACCTCGCCGGTTGCGGGGTCGATGCGCAGGATGTCCTCGCTCATCCACACGTTGGCATAGACTGCGCCATCGACGCACTCTAGTTCGTTGAGGTTATCCACCGGCGAACCGTTGAGAGTGACCTCGGTGCGCGGGCCGAGCTCCTCAAAAGTCTGTGGGTCCAGGTGGCGCAGTGTGGCGGAGCCATCGGACATGATGAGCTCAGAGCCAGCGTTGCACAGGCCCCAGCCTTCGCCGTCATAGGTTGCGCGGTCGAGTTCGTTGAAGGTCTCGGCATCTCGCAGGAAGGCTGTGCCGGACTTCCACGTCAGCTGCCAGATACCGGTCTCGGTCTGCGTGATGCCCTCGCCGAAGAACGAGTCTTCGAGCGCGACCTCTTTCAGCGGGGCTAGCTCGCCCGGCTGGACGCGCATAAGGCGCGATTCGCCCTTCAGCCCGGTGCCGATGAGCAGGTGTCCGTCAGCGTCGACCTCGAGGCCCTGGGTAAAGGTGTCCGCTGGCAAGGGTGCGGTGTCCAGGACGGTGACGCCGAGGCGCTCTGGGGAGCGTGCGCTTGGCGACGTCCCATCGCTACCCGCCGCTGTCGCCGTCGATGAGGATGCGCGCTCGTCTACAGCTTGGGAGGAACAGGAGGCCAGCGGTGCGAGCAGTACAGCGGCAGATAAAGCCGTGGCGAGCGCGCGGGCGGCGCGGGGGAAGTGTGGGAAGGCCATGACAGTCATTGTGCACGATGCTCGGGCGTGTGATTAATAATGGGAGGGTGACTCGCAAGAAAAAGATGCATTCCCCGCTTCTCGATTCGACGGCTGTCGACCTGGCGCGCCGGGCCGTGGAGGAGGTAGGAGAGGGGGACGTCGGTAAGCACCGGGGCGTTGCGGGTGTGGGCCGCAACGTGGCCACCCACCGTTTTGAGGCCCACGTTCCGGGATACCCGGGATGGGAGTGGCATGCCGTCGTCGCCTGCGCTGAAGGTTCCCGCACGCCGACCGTGAACGAGGTTGCGCTCGTCCCCGGCGGCCAGGCCCTCCAAGCCCCGGAGTGGGTGCCCTATTCCGAGCGCCTGCGCCCGGGTGACTTGGGCCCGGGAGACCTCATGCCGCCGGCGCCTGACGACGACAGACTGGACGGCGGGAAGCTCTCCGAGGCTGGCCTCAAGGAGGCCAAGGAGCGTTGGCGCAAGAAGTATGGGCCGAATACGGAGATGGCGGCGCAGGCCCAACTGCAGTGCAAAACCTGTGCTTTTTACCTCCAGCTGCTGCCCAATTTCGGCGTCTGTGCCAATGAATACTCGGCGGATGGAAAAGTGGTGCACGCCACCTACGGGTGCGGCGCGCATTCCGGCACGAGCGTCCGTGAGGAGGGAGCGGAGCAGGAGAGGCCCTTCGATGATGAGAGCCCTATCTATTAAAGAGAGCGGTTTTCGCCCCGCGCGCAGCAGCGATGCAGCGTGCGGGTTTTGCGTTTTAGTGCCCCGATGGAGCACCCTTAGCAGGTAAAACTTCATTTCTCTAGATAGAAGGGGCGCTCACTCACGATGAACGCAGCTATCGATCGCTATTTCAAAATCACCGAACGCGGATCCACCATTGGAACCGAGGTCCGCGCCGGCGTGGTCTCGTTCTTCGCGATGGCCTACATCATTCTCCTCAACCCTCTCATCCTGGGTACCTCCGCTGACTCGGCCGGAACCACCCTCGGAATCCCGCAAGTCGCTGCCGCCACCGCGCTGGTGGCCGGTGTCATGACCATCGCCTTCGGCATGATTGCTCGCTACCCGTTCGCCATGGCCGCGGGCTTGGGCATGAACACCTTCGTGGCCGTGACCATGGTCTCCCTCAACGGCTTGGAATGGCGCGAGGCCATGGGCCTGGTTGTCATCGAAGGTTTCATCATCGTCCTGCTGGCCATCTCCGGCTTCCGCCAGGCCGTCTTCGACGCTATCCCCGCGTCCATGAAGGCCGCGATGGGCGTCGGTATCGGCATGTTCATCGCCCTCATCGGTTTCGTGGACGGGCACTTCGTCACCCGCGTGCCGGATGCCGCGATGACCACCGTCCCGGTGAGCCTAGGCGTGAACGGCTCGATTGCGACCTGGCCTGCCTTCGTCTTCGTCGTGGGCCTGATTCTGTGCAGCTTCTTCGTCATCCGCCAGGTGCGTGGCGGCCTGTTCATCGGCATCGTCATCACCACCATCATCGCCATGATCATTCAGGCCTTTACCGGTTCCGAGGACTGGGGCATGGCCACCCCGGAGGTGCCCAGCTCCCTGGGCGGGCTGCCGGACCTGTCGATTGTGGGCCAGGTCGATCCGATTAGTGCCTTCACCAAGCTGGGCGTGGTCTCCACCGTGCTGCTCATCTTCACGCTGCTGCTCACCAACTTCTTCGATGCCATGGGCACCATGAACGGCCTGGGCAAGCAGGCCAACCTCGTGGATGAGAAGGGCAACCTGCCGGAAATGAAGACTGCCCTGGTGGTCGAAGGCTTCGGTGCCGTTGCTGGTGGTGCCGGTTCGGTGTCCTCCAATACCGTGTTCGCGGACTCGGCGGCCGGTATCGGTGACGGCGCCCGTACCGGCCTAGCCAATGTTGTCACCGGTGTCATCTTCCTGCTGGCCATGTTCCTCACCCCGCTCTACGAGATCGTGCCCATTGAGGCCGCCGCTCCTGTGCTCGTCATCGTCGGTGTGATGATGGCGGCGCAGCTCAAGGACATCGAGTGGAACCGCATGGAGGAGGCTATCCCGGCCTTCCTGACCATCGTGGTCATGCCTTTCACCTACTCCATCGCCAACGGTATCGGCGTGGGCTTCATCGCCTATGCACTGATGGCCACCTTTGCCGGTAAGGCCAAGAAGGTGCACTGGATCATGTGGCTCGTGGCTGCTCTCTTCGTGGTTTACTTCGCTATGGATCCCATCAGCTCGCTGTTGGCATAGCCCGCCTAAGGGGAGCAGCTGGCCCTGCGCCTAGACTGGGGCCATGCGTTTTGTCATCGATGACCCCACAGACCCTCGCCTGGACGATATCCGCGATCTCAAGCACGCGGATAAGTCCGGCGAGGGTTTCGTCTTTGGTGAGGGCCCACTGTGCGTGGAGCGCTTGCTTGCCTCCCGCTTTCCGGTTCGTTGCATCATTGGTTTTGAGGGGAAGCTAGACACGTTCCTGGCGAACCACGATGTTGGGGATATTCCCGTCTATCAGGTCACTCGGGCTACGCTGGGGGAGGTCACTGGTTTCGATATGCACCGCGGGTTGGTTGCAGCGGCCGACCGCGCGGAGGCCTGGACCGTGGGCGAGGTCCTTGAGGGCGCGCGCACCCTGGCCATCATGGAGGGCGTGGGGGATCATGAAAACATCGGCTCGCTCTTCCGCAATGCCGCTGGCATGGATGTCGACGGCATCCTCTTAGGCTCCGGTGCCGCGGATCCGCTGTACCGCCGCTCGGTGCGCGTGTCCATGGGGCACGTTCTGCGCTTGCCCTGGGCGCGTTTCGACGGTGGTTTTACCACCTGGCAGCGCGGGCTGGAGAAGCTGCGCGAGCAGGGCTTCCGGCTGGTGTCGCTGACCCCGCATCCGGATGCCGTGCACATTGCTGATGCGTTAGAGGGCGCGGACAAGGTAGCGCTGCTGGTCGGTGCGGAGGGGCCAGGATTGACCGAGCACGCCATGCGTGCGACCGACGTGCGCGCCCGCATTCCCATGGCGGAGGGCACGGATTCCCTTAATGTGGCGACGTCGGCGGCCATCGCCTTCTACGAGCGCCAGCGCTCCCAGAGGTTCCGCGAGGTCGATACTGCGTAGCGCCGCACCAAGCCGCCGAGGTGCTTGGCCGTGCGGATGATCTCCTCACCGGTGGATTCCGGCTCGAGGTCGTACTCTTCGTAGTCGTCATAGTCATTGAGCCCCAGCTTCGACACTGAGGTGGTGGCTACCTCGGCCACGCTGCGGCGCGGCGGGGGAGTGTCGACCTTGGGCTCGGGGCGCCCGTCGGTGGCATAGCCTACGACGTCCACGTCGGGGCCGTCCTTACCTACTTCGATGCCCAACCAGAATTCCTGGGCAGCCTCGGTGATATTGAGCGGCTCAAAGGGAAGGGAAATCCCACCCACCGGCTCATCCATCTCCCCAGCCCAGAAAGGGGCCTCGAAGGTTTCGGGCAGACCATGGTCCTCGTAGAGGTTAAAACGCGTCCCGCACAGCGACCGGCGCAGGCGGTTGCCCGTCCAGTGGGCGAACCCGGCATAGCCAGTCTCCGGATTGGAGGCGAAGGCGTAGATTTCCGTGGCGGGCACGGCCTCGCGCAAGGTCCGGGACAGCTGGGAGAGAGTCAGCTGATCGTCGTGGATGATGGTTTGCACCACGGTCACACCGGGATAGCCGCCCACATAGAACTCGCTCGCGCCGGGCTCGGCGGAACGGTTAAGGGGGAATTGCCCAATGGGAGTCACCGGCAGTGCGGGGTTGAGCTGAGCGAGGAACTTGCGGCCGAAGCCGCGGTCGGCCTTAGGCTCGCCGCGGAGGACCTCGGCGGGGTCGGCGGCGGTGACGTACCACAGAGTGAGAACGGCGCTTTGCGTATCCACGGCAGGCTACTCGCGGGGGCGCTTAGTGGAGGAACGAACGCCGAGCAACACATCCTCCCAGTGCGGGGTGACGGCCTTGCGGCGGCGCTTGGTGGGCTTAGGTTCCGGATCCGGGTTCTGGAGGAAGTCCTCGTCAACCCCGGTGTCCTTCTCATCGGACTGCTGTGTGGCCTCCTCGTTAGAAGAGGCCGTGTCCGCATCGGCTGCGCTCTCAGCGGGGTGCTCCCCACCGTGCGGGGAGGGAAGAACGGAAGGCTCGGCGTACGCGCCGGCGTCTGCCTCGTTATTGGCATCATCGCCGCCGGTGTAGGAGGACAGCTCCGTCACGCCAGGGGTGCCGGCGCGTGCGGCTTCGTTGACCTCGCGGCCCTCGGCGTACTCCCGCCCGTCGATGGCTTCGTCGTAGCGCTCGCCGCGGCCCACGGAGGTCAGCGAACGTACAGGTTGCACGAAGTCCGGGTCGGTGAGGTCTGCGGCCACAGAGTTGCGTGCCTCCACCGTGGCCGGGGAGGACATGGTCTGCTTAAAGGTCCACTCCGCCTCGTTGGCGGACAGCCCAGTCTTCCACGTGATGCGCAAGATCCACGGCTCGCCTTGGTGACGGTAGGCATCCCACGTCGCCTCCGACAGGGAGTGTCCGCGCGCGGCAAAGGCGGTGGCCAGGATCTCCCACAGCGTGAGCTTGGCTGGGCCATCTTCGCGGATGGGGTGGGCCTGCTTGGCGACGTCCGCGATGCGCGCCCGCTCCAGCAGCACCGGGTGCGCGAAAGGTTCGATGCGGGATTCTGGAACCTCGAGCTCCTCGGCGATCTCCGCAGCGGAAGCACCAGCACGAATGCGGGCCTGAATCTCATTGGGGCGCAGGCGGATTTCCTGTGCCTGCGGTGCGGGCTGGCTCTGCGGGGAAGAAGGCGAGCCACCAGAGGTAGGCATAACGGTGCGCAGCCCGGTGGAATGGTCTTGCTGTGCGGAGACGGGGGAGGAGTCGCTTGCCTCCTCGTCGGTGTCTTCTGCGTCCTGCTCCGCCCCCTCGTTCTCGGAAGCGGGCTCGGTGGAATCAGCAGAATCGGCGGGAGCGAGAAGCTCGCGAAGCTCGTCGGTGACCTCGAGGAAGAACTCCTCACCATCCTCGGCCCGGAGGACGAGCGAGGTGTCAGTTGAGTCGCTGGGTGCGAGGAAAATCTCGCGCATGGTGGGCGCTCCTTAGCCTGGTAGCGGACATGTGATGAAGTCCACTTTACCCAGAACATGTCCCGAACTCTGGCAAGAGCGCGGGGCATGTTGTATGCCGCAACAAATGGCTGCAATAAATGGTGTGATGCGGCGTACCAAGTTAGGGGCGAAGACTAACGATTGTCCAGAACGTAATCGATAGCCTTGGTGAGCTTGGTGACATCCGCGGAGTCGATCGCCGGGAACAGGCCCACGCGCAGCTGGTTGCGGCCGAGCTTGCGGTAAGGCTCGACGTCGAGAATGCCGTTGGCGCGAAGTGTTGCGGCCACTGCGGCGGCGTCGACAGAGTCCTCGAAATCGATGGTGCCGACCACCAAGGAGCGCTCGGAAGGCTCGGCCACGAAGGGGGTCGCCTCCGGGCGTGACTCGGCCCAGTCGTACAAGATGGAGGAGTTCTCCGTGGTGCGCTTGACCATGCCGTCGAGACCGCCGTTGGCGTTCATCCACTTCACCTGGTCCTCCAGCATGAGCAGCGTGGCGACGGCCGGAGTGTTGTAGGTCTGGTTCTTGCGGGAGTTGTCCACGGCGGTCTGCAGGTTCAGGAAGGCCGGGATGAAGCGATCGGAGGAGTTGATCTTCTCGATGCGCTCCAGCGCCGCCGGGGACATAGCAGCCAGCCACAGGCCGCCGTCGGAAGCAAAGCACTTCTGGGGTGAGAAGTAGTAGACATCGGCATCAGACATGTTGACCGGCAGGCCGCCGGCGCCTGAGGTGGCGTCGATGACGACGAGCTGCTCTGCGTTATCGGGGTTGGGGCGGCTGACCGGAACCATAGCGCCGGTGGAGGTTTCGTTGTGGGCCCAGGCGATGATGTCGGCGCCTTCGGCGTCGGCAGCCTTCGGGTCTGGGGCGGTGCCAACCTCTGCTTCGGTGACGAGCGGGGCGTCGAGCCACGGGGCGGCGGATGCTGCTTTAGCAAATTTAGAGGAGAATTCGCCGAAGCTTAAGTGCGCGGACTTCTTTTCGATGAGACCGAAGGTTGCGGCGTCCCAGAAAGCGGTAGCACCGCCGAGGGAGAGGACAATTTCATAGCCCTCTGGCAGTGCGAACAACTCGGAGAGTCCCTCACGGATGGAGCCGACGAGGTTCTTGACGGCTGGCTTGCGGTGCGAAGTTCCAATGATGGTGTCGGCACCGGCGGTGATTGCCTCAATTTGGGCGGGGCGGACCTTGGACGGCCCGCAGCCAAAACGGCCGTCGGTAGGGAGGAGATCTGCTGGCAGGACGAGTTCTGAGTTGCTCATGTGGGCAGTGTAGCCTAGTTTCGTTCGCGCACTAGATACTTTGCCAGGATTGCCAATGTTGGCAGAGTCACAAGTTTTGCTAAAGTGTGAAGAGGTTTAGTCTTGTTGCGCCGGCCTTGGCCGGCGTTGAACATTGAGGAAAGGAAAACACGTGGCATCTGAAAACAACAAGGTTGTACTGCAGTACCCCGGCGGCGAGTACGAGATGGACATTAAGCAGTCCACGGAGGGTGACTCCGGCTTCGATATCGGCAAGCTCCGTAACGAGACCGGCCTCGTCACCTTCGACCCGGGTTATGCGGCTACTGGTTCCACCGAGTCCAAGATCACCTTTATTAACGGTGAGGAAGGCATCCTCCGCCACCGTGGCTACGACATCGCGGATCTCGCTGAGAATGCCACCTTTAACGAGGTGTCCTACCTGTTGATTAAGGGACACCTGCCTAATGAAGACGAGCTGTCGAAGTTCAACACCGATATCCGTCACCACACCCTGCTGGATGAGGACTTCAAGGCCGCCTTCAATATCTTCCCGCGCGACGCGCACCCGATGGCCGTTCTTGCCTCTTCCGTTAACATTCTCTCCGCTTACTACCAGGACCAGCTCAACCCGCTGGATGAGGAGCAGCTCGATAAGGCAACCGTCCGCCTGCTGGCCAAGGTGCCGATGCTGGCCGCTTATGCTTACCGTGCATCTCAGGGCAAGCCCTACATGTACCCGGATAACAAGCTGAACGCGCGCGAGAACTTCCTGCGCATGATGTTCGGTTACCCGACTGAGGAGTACGAGGTTGACCCGATCGTGGCCAAGGCTCTGGATAAGCTCCTTATCCTGCACGCCGACCACGAGCAGAACTGCTCCACCTCCACCGTTCGCATGATTGGCTCCGCGCAGGCCAACCTGTTCGTCGCCATCGCCGGTGGTATCAACGCCCTGTCCGGCCCGCTGCACGGCGGTGCTAACCAGGCCGTTCTGGAGATGCTCGAGGATATCCAGAACAACCACGACGGCGATGCCACCGACTTCATGAACCGCGTGAAGAACAAGGAAAAGGGCGTTCGCCTCATGGGCTTCGGCCACCGCGTGTACAAGAACTACGACCCGCGCGCGGCAATCGTCAAGGACACCGCCCACGAGATCATCGAACACCTCGGTGGGGACCCGATGCTGGACCTGGCCATGAAGCTCGAGGAGATTGCGCTGAACGACGACTACTTCGTCTCCCGCAAGCTCTACCCGAACGTGGACTTCTACACCGGCCTCATCTACCGCGCCATGGGCTTCCCGACGGACTTCTTCACCGTCCTCTTCGCCATTGGCCGCCTGCCGGGCTGGATTGCTCAGTACCGCGAGCAGCTTGAGCTCAACACCAAGATCAACCGCCCGCGCCAGATCTACACCGGTGAGACCCTGCGCAAGGTCACCCCGCGCAGCGAGCGCTAAACAATAGCCCATACGCTGCATTTCTAGGGCCGAGCCCCACACCTCCCCTTATACTGGGGAGTGTTGTGGCTCGGCCCACGTGTATGCGGCCAGCAAAGAAGAAAACAGTCCAAGGAGGATAACCCCCAATGGAAAAGCCCGTAATTGAGCCGGCAACGGAGCCAGCTCCCCAGGACCTTGTCATCGAAGACATCGTGGTGGGTGACGGCGCCGAAGCCCAGCCGGGCGGCTTCGTTGAGGTCCACTACGTAGGTGTCGACTATGAGACGAACCAGGAGTTCGACTCTTCGTGGGGCCGCGGTCAGTCGATCGAGTTCCCGCTGACCGGCCTCATCGCCGGCTGGCAAGAGGGCATCCCGGGTATGAAGGTGGGCGGCCGCCGCAAGCTGGTCATCCCGCCGGAGAAGGCCTATGGCCCCGCCGGTGGTGCACACCCGCTGTCCGGCCGCACGCTGACCTTCGTTATCGACCTCATTCGTGCCTAAATCCAAAGCCTAAAGGAATGGAAGGTAGTGCCTCTTTTCTTTGGGCTGTCGACGCCCTGACCGCCCTGACCGGCCGCGCCTTCTGCGCGGCCGGTCAGGGCGTTTCGCGCGTTAAGGGCTGCCCATGCGGTCGGTGATACGAGAATCTTCCCCCACAGCGCGCGGGAGTGCGGCACAATGGAAGCCATGAGTGTCCCACAAACCACGTTCAATGATGACCGCGAGATGCCCCTGCTGGGGCTTGGAACCTACAAGCTGCGCGGGGAGGATCTCGTCCGCGCCGTGCGTGAAGCAATCGAGCTGGGCTACCGCCATTTCGACACCGCCACCCTCTACGAGAACGAAGAAGAGCTGGGCCAGGCGTTGCATGATGCCATGAAAGTCGGTGACGTCACCCGCGATGAGCTCTTTATTACCAGCAAGGTCTGGCACGATCACCACGGTAAAGACAAGGTAGGCCGGGCCTTCCGTACATCCCTGGATAAGCTGCAGCTGGATTACCTCGACCTCTACCTCATCCACTGGCCTTGGCCGCAGGGCGGGCTGTACGTGGAGACCTTCGAGGAGATTGCCCGCATGCAGGGCATGGGGCAGATCGCGTCGATTGGCGTGGCTAACTTCTACGAGGAGACCCTGCAGACTCTGATCGATGAGACGGGTATCGTTCCGGTCCTCAACCAGGTGGAGTTGCACCCGGGCTTTACTCAGCCGGAGCTGCGTCAGTTCCACGACAACCACGGCATCGTGACGGAGGCGTGGTCCCCGCTGGCGCGCGGTGTGATCCTCAATAATCCCGAGGTCATCGCCGTCGCTGAGAAGCACGACATCACCCCGGGCCAGGCTGTGCTGGCGTACCTGTTGAGCAAGGGCATTTCCGTCATCCCGAAGTCCAGCCGCCGAGAGCGCCTAGCGGAGAACTTCGCGGCCGCGGAGGTGGAGCTTGCACCAGAGGATGTTGCCGCACTCGATGCGCTCGACGGTCAGGAAGGTTTCGGCCGCATGTTTAAGGATCCGCGTGAGTTCCCTGGCGCTTAAATAGCCGGGCACAGTCCCAGCGCGAGCGATAGAACCCGCCTTCCACGCTTTGTTTCTCCTTCACCATATTCTTCTTATTCCTTATAAATAGGGATAAATAGGGTAGAGGAGGAGCGGGGAAAGGCGGGTTTTGTTGTGCTTTCTGGCAGTGGGCGTGCAAGGGGGTGAGGGTGCTCTAAGGGATGCCGCAGGGGGCCGAAGATCTGCACAATGGCTGCGAAGTTTCGCTTTGCTAAATTAGATTCACTGTTTGGAGTTTCCTGTGGGGGTGTTGGCAATGCGATAGAAATCCCATGTCATCGCGGGGGTAGGGGGTAATAAAAGTGTGCGTTATTAACTTTTCTTGGCAGGATTTACAACCTTGCAAGAGAGGTTAGGTAACTTACTGGGCAAGGCAAAACGTGACTGAAGACACTGTAGTTAGTCTCTCACCGCGGTTTGTGGAGAAAAGATTCCCTTGTAAGGAGAGCGACATGACTGACGCACCTGCTTCGATTGACTCGCGCCGCGAACCGACGCCGCAAGAGTTCGTCGAGATGCGCGATAGCTCGCAGTTTGCGAAGCTGCGCGGCACATACCGCAAGTTCACCTTCCCCATGACAGTGGCGTTCTTTCTGTGGTACGTCCTCTACGTGCTGGCCGCAGTTTTTGCGCCCGACTTCATGGCCATCGAGCTTGGCGGCGGTTGGAACGTCGGCCTTATCTTCGGCTTGGCTCAGTTCCTGACCACCTTCATCATTACGTACATCTACGTCAATTACGCCAACAAGAACATCGAGCCGCAGGCGGCGGCTATTCGCCAGGAACTGGAGGGCTAAACCATGCAGACCATTATCTTGGCCCAAGCGGAATCCTCCGCTGGCAATCCGATTTTGAACATTGCGGTCTTCGCCGCCTTCCTTGTCGTCACCATGTACGTGGTGCTGCGTGCCGGTAAGTCCACCAAGGAAGCCTCTGACTTCTACACCGGTGGTGGTAGCTTCTCTGGCCGCCAGAACGGCCTAGCTATTTCCGGTGACTACCTCTCCGCCGCGTCCTTCTTGGGCATCGTCGGTGCTGTCGCCCTCAACGGCTACGATGGCTTCCTTTACTCGGTCGGCTTCTTCGTTGCCTGGCTCGTCGCCCTGATGCTCGTCGCGGAGCCGATGCGTAACGTCGGGCGCTTCACCATGGCCGACGTGCTGTCCTTCCGCCTCAAGCAGCGCCCGGTGCGCGTGGCGGCCGCGATTTCGACCCTGTTCGTGTCGCTGTTCTACCTCATTGCCCAGATGGCAGGCGCCGGCTCCCTGGTTGCCGTGCTGTTGGACATTCACGAGTTCAAGTGGCAGGCCGTTGTTGTCGGCATTGTGGGCATCCTCATGATCGTCTACGTCCTCGTTGGCGGCATGAAGGGTACGACCTACGTGCAGATGATCAAGGCCGTGCTTCTGGTCACCGGCGTGGTTATCATGTGCATCCTGACCTTCGTCATGCTGAAGGGTGGCTTCAGCACGCTCTTTACCCAGGCCATTGATATGCACGCCAGCTCCGCTGCTATCAAGGAAGGCGGCTATGAGGCTACCCAGATTATGGAGCCGGGTCTGAAGTACGGCAAGAACCTCACCACCAAGCTTGACTTCATCTCCCTGGGTATTGCCCTCGTGCTGGGTGTTGGTGGCCTGCCGCACGTGCTCATGCGCTTCTACACGGTGCCGACCGCGACCGAGGCTCGCCGCTCCGTTACCTGGGCCATCGTCATCATCGGTGCCTTCTACCTCATGACCCTGGTTCTGGGCTACGGCGCTGCCGCCCTCGTTGGCCCGGACCGCATCCTCGCCGCACCGGGTGGTGCCAACGCAGCAGCACCGCTGCTCGCCCTCGAAATCGGTGGTTCCATCTTCATGGCGGTCATCTCCGCCGTGGCCTTCGCTACCGTGCTGGCCGTTGTTGCTGGCCTGGCCATCACCGCTTCGGCTTCCATTGCACACGACGTCTACCACTCCGTTATCCGCAACGGCGAGTCCACCGAGGCTGAGCAGGTCCGCGTTTCCCAGATCACCGTGGTTGTCCTCGGTATCGTCGCCATCATCCTGGGCATTCTGGCCATGACCCAGAACGTCGCCTTCCTGGTCTCCCTGGCCTTCGCCGTGGCGGCATCCGCTAACCTGCCGACCATCCTGTACTCCCTGTACTGGCGTCGTTTCAACACCGCAGGTGCTGTGGCATCGATGTACACCGGCGTTATCTCCTGCCTGGTGCTCATCTTCCTGTCCCCGGCGGTCTCCGGTACCCCGACCTCGATGTTCCCGAACGCCGACTGGTCCATCTTCCCGCTGTCCTCCCCGGGTCTCGTGACCATCCCGCTGGCCTTCTTCGCCGGCTGGATCGTCTCCATCATGACCCCGCCGGACGATCTGGAAGAGCTGTCTGCCGAGATGGAGGTTCGCTCCCTGACCGGTGTGGGAGTGGAGGCTCCGGTGGACCACTAAGCGCCACCTCAAGCACTACATTCCAGACGGTAGCGGGTAGACTCTAACCTCGTGTTTTACCCGCAGCCTCGTTATAGGGCGGTACCAGCGCGTGCTGGTGCCGCCCTTCTGGCGTGCGTGCTCGGTGCTATGGCCCTTGTCGCGTGCTCGCCTGCGAATGAAGAAGACTCCACGGTGGGGCGCCCAACGCGCACCAGCACGGCCGCTCCCGGCCCCATCGCGCATAAGAAGGGCGATCCACAGCTCGCGGCGGTAGGGGACACCGTGGGGCAATTCCTTAAGGGGGATGACGAGAAGTCAATCACGTACTACCGCATTGAGACAGGCATGCACATGGGCTCGCCCACCGAGCACCAGCCGCGCTATGCGCTCAGCCTGATCAAGCTCTACATCGCCGCCTACGTGCTGGAGCACGGTTCCTTCGAAGACAAGTACCTAGCGTTGGACATGATTGCTGATTCTTCGGATGAGAGCGCCGGGAAGCTCTTTGAGAAGTACCCGCGGTCCATCGATGCAATCGCCAAGGAATATGGGCTGGACTCTACGTCAGCGGGGGAGGATTGGGGTCACTCGATGACCTCCACCTATGACGTGGTGCGCTTCATCGTTCAGCTCTTGGAAGATGATCCGACGCACCCAGTTTTGGTGGCGATGTCTCACGCCGATGCCGTCTCAGCCGATGGCTACCAGCAAAACTATGGCACCGCGAAGCTCAGTGACGTCGTGGGATCAAAATGGGGCTGGTCGGACAGTAAGGACCGACACTCTTCGGTGTCTTTTGGGGAGAACTTTGTTGTGGCTGCCTCCATCGAGGGCTCTGCCGAGGAGCTTACGTCCTACGTGCGCAAGGAAATCACGGGTAAGAACCTCGTGAAGGGAAACAACTTGAACAAAGAGGCGCTGGCCCATCCCGGCGCTAGCACCACGCGCTTGACGACGTCTACCGCTGCCCCCTCCAGCGCCCCAAAACCAGCGTCGTCGACAGAGTCATCGGCGCCGGCGTCATCGACCACGTCGTCCTCCAAGCCGTCTTCTTCGGCGGCGAAGACATCGGCGGCGCGGTAGAGACCAGCGCCGCCGCGTGCTGATTAGCCCATGGATTTGCGCACGGTGTTGAGGATATCCACCGCGCCGCGCACCTGGTCATTGCTGATGGAAGAACCAGCGATGTTGATGCCATCGGCGCTGATGCTGGAGCCGCGCCCGGTGGGATCCGGCAGGGAAACATTGGGCAGCGGGATGTCGTCAGGCACTGCCGGGATGTCCTTGACCTTTGGCGGCTCCACCGCACCATCGCCCGGGGTCCACTGGCCCCAGTCGTTGGCATAAACGGTGTTGATATCGCACGTTACGCCGTCGATAGTGGCTTGATTCTTGGCCTTCTGGTGGATGGTGGTGCGCGGGTGGAGCTTTCCACCAGAGCCCCAATCGTGCATCCAATAGAATTCGCCGATGCGGTCGGCAACACACCAGTCGATGACGTTGTAGTTGCCATACACGCCAGTCTGGTAGCCCGCGGCGCTCAGCGCTGCGGAGAAGGCCTTGAGGTAGGGGCGGATCTGGTTCTCGTACTGGGCGCGGGTGGGGTTGTCATCGATGGCAATGTAGATGGGGCGCCCGGTCGGCCCGCCCGCAGCCTTGTGGATGGCGATGGCCTGCGGTGCGTGGACGGCAGCGCCCGCGGCACCGTTGAGCCAGTCCGCAGTGTCCGCGCGGCCAAACTGGTAGATGGAAGCGGTCTTCAGCCCCGCCGCAGCATTGGCCTTGGTTTCTGCCAGGGTGACGGGTTTGCCCTTCATCCATTCTGCGCCCGGACGGCGCTGGGATACGTAGCGGATGGCGCCGAGGTGGCCGGCTGCCTTGATGGCGCGGGCGGAAGGAACACCGGCAGAGAAGTCGATGATGGTGCCCAAAGCTGGGCCCACGGCGAGAGCAGCGGGCGCCTGGCTACCGATGGCACCGGCGGCCAGCGTGAGAGCACCGGCCTTGAACAGGGAACGACGGGACAAGGACATGGTGTGAATTCTCCTAGGGACGCGGTGAAGAAGAAAGTATCTGGAATCACTTTAGTCACAATGGTTAAAAATTGCACCAGGGGTGGCATTTGCTGGGCGCGACGACAATCCTCCTTGCCCGAAGTTCCTTAGGGCTCTGTCGTGTGGAACGTGACGTTAGTGGGATTTTCCACCGTGCGGGAGACGGTGCAGTCCTTCTCCTGAGAGATGCGCACGAGGCGCTCCACCATGGACTGGGCCTGGCGGCCAGCGTCGGTATCGGGGAAGCGGAGGGCGAATTCCACGTCGACGTCGCTCAGTCGCGAGGCCCCGTCTTCGTCGACGCGGGTGCCTTCAACGTGGACGTCGAAAACCTCCGGCTCTGTGCGGCGCGAGGTGACCACGTCGATGTCCACGGCCGAGCAGCCCGCCACGGCGGCGAGCAGCAACTCAACTGGGCTGAGTAGTCCCTCAGCGCGGCCGAACTCGAGGCTGATACCTTCGGCATTCGTGGCGCGGTAGTAGCCTGTATCGATGCGGGTGACGTCGACGGAGTATTTCTTGGTGATGTTGCTCATAGCGTCATCCTAGTGACGGTGGGGGAGCCGGGTAGCGGGGGAGGGGGCCGAGATTTGCAAGCCTTAACTGCGTCGCAGTGAGCGGCGGAAAGGTCAGCTAGGTCAATTTGCAAAGTTATCTGATGGGGGCGGGCCTGTGACCTGGGTCTCCTCCAGTGGGTAATAGTGGTGCAAACAATTTTTCGACCCAAAGGAGTGGTGGCTATGGAAACCGTGGATGCTCGTGACTGGCTAGACAAGCTCGTCGCCCTCACGCGCCAAGAGGAGCCTGGCGTGGAAGACGTGGAGAAGGTTTTCGAGTCCGGGGGCTTCTGGCGGGATCTTGCCGCGGTGACGTGGAACCTGCACACCGCCGAAGGTTCGGAAGCCATCGCCGCGATGATTGCCGGCACTGACGCTGCGCTCGATAACCCGGAGATAACGGAGGTCGAGGATGAAGGCAATGGCGTAACGCGGGTCCACTTCACGTGTGAGTCTGCGAACTTCTATGTCACCGCCGTCGCGCGCCTGCGCGACGCTAAGGCCTGGACCTTCCTCACCTCCGCGCGCGAGCTCAAGGATTTCCCGGAGCCTAAGGGGCGCCGCCGCCCGCTGGGCACGGAGCACAAGGTGGTCAAGGACGCCAAGAACTGGGCGGACCTGCGGGAGGAGCGCCGTGCGGCACTGGGGCATACGGAACAGCCCTACGTCCTCATTATCGGTGGTGGCCAGGGCGGTATCGCGCTCGGGGCGCGCCTGAAGCGCCAAGGTGTTCCCACACTCATTGTCGATAAGGCGGGCCGCCCCGGCGACCAGTGGCGCGGCCGCTACCACTCGCTGTGCCTGCACGATCCCGTGTGGTACGACCACCTGCCGTACCTCCCCTTCCCAGATGACTGGCCGGTGTTCACCCCGAAAGACAAAATGGGGGATTGGCTCGAGCACTACGTGGGCATCATGGACTTGGATTACTGGACCAATAGCGAGTGCGTGAAGGCCTCCTTCGATGAGTCCAGCGGCACGTGGAAGGTCACCGTTCGCAAGGACGGGGAAGAGATTCTTCTGGAACCCACACAGCTGGTTCTGGCCACGGGCATGTCCGGTGTGCCGAATCGTCCCCACCTGGAAGGGCAGGAGAACTTCGCCGGGGAAATCCGGCACTCCTCGGAACACCCGGGTGGCGCAGGCGATGAGGGCAAGGACGTCATTGTGCTGGGCGCGAACAACTCCGCCCACGACATCGCCGCGGACCTCTACGCGCATGGTGCACGGCCGGTCATGATTCAGCGTTCCTCCACGCACATCGTGCAATCGGACACCCTCATGAAGGATGTCTTCGGCCCGCTCTATTCGGAAGAAGCCGTGGAGGCCGGTGTGGACACGGATAAGGCGGACCTCCTCTTTGCCTCCTGGCCCTACGCCGTGCTTCCCGACGTCCACCGTGAAGTCTTCGACGGCATCCGTGAGGCCGATAAAGACTTTTATGATGGTTTGGAGAAGGCCGGCTTCCAGAACGACTTTGGCGATGACGGCTCGGGTCTTTACTTGAAGTACCTACGCCGTGGCTCGGGCTACTACATCAACGTCGGTGCCAGCGAGCTGGTCATTGATGGCTCCATCCCGGTGAAGTCTGGCGTGTCCATCGCGGAGGTGAAGGAAAAGTCCGTGGTGCTCACCGACGGTACCGAATTGCCCGCCGATGTCATTGTGCTGGCCACCGGATACGGCTCCATGAATGGCTGGGCCGAGCAGTTGATTTCTAAGGAAGTTGCTGACACCGTGGGCAAGTGCTGGGGCTTGGGCTCGGATACCACCAAGGATCCCGGCCCGTGGGAGGGCGAGCTGCGCAACATGTGGAAGCCCACCCAGGTGCCGCAGCTGTGGTTCCACGGCGGCAACCTGCACCAATCGCGCCACTATTCGCGCTACCTAGCGCTTCAGCTCAAGGCGCGCTATGAGGGGATGGATACTCCGGTCTACGAACTGGCGCCGGTGTACCACACCTCTTAAGTCAGACGAGCGCAGGCAGGAGCCTGCGGAAGTGGATCGCAACGCCATGAGGAAGCTAAATGACGGGTAGTCATTTAAAAGGAAATTCACATTGTGGTCACGCGGTCGCAAACTCCGGGCCATAATCTTTCCTTGTCTCTGTCGGTTACTCCATGGCTTAAACCATGGAGCAACCTCACTACTTCGTTTTGATAGGAAGATCTATGACTGCTCGCCGCCTGCTCGGCACCCTGGTCACCGCCTCGGTGGCCGGTACGTTCCTCGTTGTCCCCGCCTCCGCCGCCGAACCAACAGAAGGTTTGGGCTCGCGCTTTAGCATCGGAGTGCTGCCGGATACTCAGTTCTATTCCCGTTACTCCACCCCGGAGACCGGCAACCTGGCTCAGGCGCGCTACGGCAGCGAGCCTTTTAAGACGCAGGTCGAGTGGCTGGTAAAGAACCAGGAAGCGCTCAACATGGACTTCGCTACGCACCTTGGTGACGTAGTGGACCAAGCGGACGTTGAGGGGGAGTGGAAGGTCGCCGATGAGGCCATGAAGGTCCTCGATGACTCCGATCTGAACTACTCCATCCTGCCGGGCAACCACGACATGATTGAGGATAAGTCAGCGCACCCGTACAACGACCACTTCAGCGCCGAGCGCGCCAAGACCGCCAACCCGGAAACCTTCAAAGAGCGCCACACCGCGGTCAACAACGATTCCGAGTACCACTTTTTTGAAGCCGAGGGCCAGAAGTACCTGGTCCTGGCGCTGGGCTGGCGCGCGGATGATGCGGCGTTGGACTGGGCGCAGGGCGTTCTCGATGCCCACCCGGATCTGCCGGTCATCCTTACCAGCCACGAGGTGCTCAACATCGATGGCGCTGGCGAGGTCTTCTACTCCGAGGACTACGGCAAGGGCCTGTGGAACAAGTTCATCAAGAAGAACGACCAGATTTTCCTCACCATGGGCGGCCACCACCACGGCGCGGGCTACCGCGTGGATAAGAACGATGCTGGCCACGACGTCATTGGCATCCTGCAGGACTACCAGATGGCCTACCAAGGCGGTAACGGCCTGCTCGGTGTGCTCGAGTTTGATCTCTCCGGCAATGAACTGGAGATGACCGCCCTGTCCCCGTGGGTGGCGCAGAAACCGGCGAAGGAGCTCACGCAGTTCGACAAGCTCATCCTCGACGGCAAGGGCGATAGCTACCACGTGCCGCTCAACTTCAAGGAGCGCTTCGCTGACTTCGCCCCGGAGTGGACCATCGGCGATGAGAATGACCCAGACCTTGGCCAGAAGGCCCGCGACATCGCGAAGGAAGGCTACACCCCGTACACCATCCCGAAGGATCAGCTTCCGGAGGGCCCGAACGACTTCGTGCAGGCTGACAAGACCGTCTTCCACTGGCGCCCAGGCCAGACCAAGAACAAGGACGGCAAGCAACTTGCCGACGGCGACGTGGCCACCGAGGGCGCTGTTATCCCGGATGCCTTCGGTGCCGACGGTACCGGTGACCTCGTTCGCGAAGGCGGTCCTTCCAACACGGGTGAGCGCATCACTTACACCAAGGATCACCACCCGCTGTCCTCTGATTCCGGCTCCCTCTACTGGTCCGACCCAGCCGGCAAGGCTGCGATGGCGGAGTTCCGATCCAAGGAAGGCGCTGAGATCAACAAGGTCGATACCTCCGCGGGCTACACCTTCGAGTCCTTCGTGAAGATTCCGAAGGATTTCAACGGCTCTGAGCACGGCTGGGGGAGTGCGCTTTCCCGTGACTCCAGCATCGCTGAGCTTGTCGACGGCTCTGATGACACCGACCCCACCGTCATGTTCGGCATCTCCAACCTGCGTGAGCTGCGCTGGTGGGCGGAGCCCAAGGAAGGCGAAGGTTCCACCGTTTGGTCCCACGAAGTGCCTACCGATGAGTGGATGCACATCGCCGTGGTGAACAAGCCGGACTCCGACACCGTGGAGATGTTCATCAATGGCGCTCCCATCCTGCGCAACGCCAAGGGCGCTGAGGGCTTGCTCCCGCGTGACCTGCAGTGGGTCATGGGCGCTGGCTTTGATAACCGCAAGCCGCAGGACCCGTGGTACGGCTGGATCGGTGAGACCCGCCTGACCCAGGGTGTTCTGGACTCCGACGAGTGGCTCACCGCCCGCCCTGCCGCAAAGGAGGAAGGGCCGACCACCTCCACCACGACGCCTAGCGAGCCAACCAAGCCCACTGAACCGACTCACACCAACGAACCTTCCGCCGACGACATGGCTGCGGCCTTCTTCGCCGGCTCGAGCCGCGGCGCGAAGATTATTGCTCCAATCCTGGCAGTCATCGCAGTCCTTGGCGGTGCTGCCTACGGCCTCATTCCCACCATCAACCGCATCTTCGGTCTGAACATCCCACAGCCACAGCTGCCGAAGATTCCGGGCCTGAACTAGAGAGCTCAGCCCACTAACCTCCATCCCCCGTCTCACAGTGAGACGGGGGATTTTCTGTTGTGTTGCTACATTTCGCGGCGGTCACTATTTGTTAGAAACGTTGCTTCGATGAAGCGGCTTCGCTGCGTGGCCAACGGCAATCTAGTTATGGACAAACCATTCTGGAATGAGTAGTGTGAAACTTATGGGACGGCCTCGTAAATTCAATGAAAAAGAAGTTCTTGCCGGCGCGATCGCGTTATTTGGCACGAACGGATTCACTGCAGTCTCAGTGGATGATGTGGTGAATCAACTGGGACTTAACCGGTCCAGCTTCTACAACCTTTATGGCTCGAAGCATGGACTGTTTCGTGCAGCAGCTGAAACGGTGTGCGCTGAAGCTGAAGGCGGCCGAGTATCGGATGCGACAAAGGACTTCGTGGTGGTGGCACTGGTTGAGGTGGCGCCAGTCAGTAAGGATTTACGCGAGCTTATCCAGCGGGCTTATGAACTGTGCTTCACGGGCCCGGAATCGTTAGGGCAGCATGCGCTCGCCCGTGCACAAGGACGCAAACACTAAGGGGAGGCATCATGAACAACAAACTCACTCTGACAGAAACAGAACTCATCGTCGAACCACTCGGGCTAGATAAGCTCTGGTCGTTGACCGGCAGTATCAAGGTTCCGTGGGAGCATGTGCGAGGCGCTACCCATGACCCTGGCATGAAGCATGAGCCAAAAGGTTTTCGTGCGCCGGGGCTGCGCAGTGGACAGAAGCTAGCGGGCACCTTCCACGCGGATGGCGGCCGACATTTCTGGAACATTAGCGGCTATGAGAATGCCGTTGTCATCGAGCTTAAAGACGAGCATTTCGATCGGTTCATCGTTTCCTTGGAGAACCCGACTGAATGTGTAGCGCGCATCAACGAAAAGGCTCAGGCCGTCTGAGCCTGACGTGTCCCAGCGTCAGTGCTTGATGTCATTCACGGTAAATGGCAGGCGAAAACTGTGAATTCTCGTCCACTATTCACGGAGAATGACACGTTTAGGCTGAACGGCTCTCGGTTCTGGAGTTAAAGTGCCCCAGGTTTTGTCCTATCTACTCAGTCGGGACAAAACAGGGACACTTCAATCATCACTGACCTGCTGCTCAACCTGACGCAGGCGCAGTGGGTCAACAGCCTCTATGCGGTGCTACTGGCGGAGCTGCTCTGCGACGGGGCAAGATTGCGGATACCTGGGGACGCAAGCGCGCCTTCCTCACCGGCCTGACAATATTCGTGGCAGGCAGCGTATTGGCGGGATTTCCTACCTCGACCGCCACGTGGATCTCCGCGCGCGCAGTACAGGCAATCGGTGCTGCGTTCATCATGCCTTCCACGCTTTCCACGGGTAAACCGTATTCCGCGGCAAATACCGCGCAACAGCCTTTGGTGTGTGGGGCGCGGTAATTTCCGGTGCGGCAGCGGTCGGACCCTTGCCGGTGGTGCACTGACGGAATGGGTGTCCTGGTATTCGCGATTATCGAGGGCCCGACCTAGGCTGGTGGGAGCCCCAATCCTCATTCAGCTTCTTTGGCTGGACCTGGTTCGAAAACGCGGCTATTTCACCGGTTCCGCTAGGGCTCACGGTTTCGGCCGTGGGCTTCGCGCTGTTAATCAGGTCGGAAAAGCACCGCGAGCGGGGTCACCGCTCGGTGCTGTTGTATCTTGAATTGTTTTCTTATTCCACGTTCTCGTGGGACAATATCACCGCTGGTGCGGTAGCAATCGGCGAGTTTGCCATCATCTTCGTGTTGCTGCTGTACCTGATTAATACGTTGGACCTCTGCACGGTGTTGTCTGGCCTGGTGCTGGCAGCCACGGCAATCGGTGCATTCTTCTCCGTTGCAGCAGCCCCCACGTCGCGGCACGGTACGGGGCGCCTGGCACCGTGCTCATTGGGCTCGGCTTGGAAGCCGTCGGCGTCCTTATCCTCGTCCTGCTTATGGGGCCGGATACGAATGGTTGGATCATCGCCGCGCCGCTGACCCTGTACGGCTTGGGCCTAGGGTTCGCCTCCGCGCAGCTGACCGGCACGATGCTGCGGGATATTCCCGTCGATGACTCCGGGCAAGCCTCCGCAACGCAAACCACCGTGCGCCTGGGGCAGTGGTGTGGGCCTTAAGCGAAGGCATGGCCAACGCCGCGCAGTGGTCGCTCGTAGCCGCTACTGCATTCTTCGCTTCGAGCTTTGTCGGTGCACTTAGGGTGCTCCGTGCTGCGGCGGAGAAGGGTGCCCCCGCAAACAACGCCGATCTCGGTGCCCGCGTTAATCGCGTCCCGAACTGATTCTCCACCCGCGTGCTGCTTTGCGTTGCTGCCAGAAGTGACGGTAGATACCGGGGACATCGGAAAGCTCAGAATGCGTGCCTAGCTGGCTGACTTGCCCGTGTTCATCCAAGACTACGATTTGATCAGCAGATTTGATTGTATCCAGCTTATGGGCGATGACAATAAAAGTAGATTGCTCCCGTAGCTCGTCCATCGCAGCAAGAATGTTTGCCTCATTTTCTGCATCGAGCGCGGAGGTCGCCTCATCAAAGAGTACAATCGGCGCTTGCTTGAGAAGCGCGCGAGCTACAGATACACGCTGGCGTTCACCACCGGATAGAAGCCGCCCGCCTTCACCAACAGGAGTATGCCACCCTAGGCGGTTGGCAATAGAATTCACGCCTGAAAGATCAGCTGCGCGGAAGACTTCCTCATCGGAGGCGTCGGGACGACCAACGCGGATATTAGCGATTAACGAGTCGTCGAAGAGGTAGACATCCTGAAAAACCATGGACAGTCTGGACATTAACTGTTCGGTTCCAAGCTCGCGGATATCTACGCCGTCAACCATCACCGCCCCGGAATCTACATCCCAGAATCGCGAAATAAGGCGCGCAATTGTGGTCTTTCCGGAGCCAGAAGGACCGACAATGGCGGTAACGGTGCCTGGTCGAGCATGGAAAGCGATATCTACCAATACTGGTTTATCGCCGTATCCAAACGTGACATTACGCAGCTCTACACTTCCCGAACCATCGCCTGGGCGCGGAGTAGTGGGTTCCGGTAGGGAGGGGGCATCGGTGATGAGCTCAGTTTCTGTGAGCGCGATACGGCCGGCATCTAAACCGACGAAAGAAGAACCCAGCTGCTCAAGCGTGCGGGTAAACCTCAAGCTGATTCCGATGATCGCAATTGTTTCTAGTGGCGATAGGGCGCCTTCAACGGCAAGATCCGCGGAGACCATAATGAGAGCCACAATGAAGATCTGCACTACTATGCCGTTGAGTAGCAAAGCTAATGTGGATACCCATAGCTCGCGTATTCGTGCTTTATGGTCGATTTCTAGCGCTTGCTCTAGTGGCGCAAAAACTTGTGATTGTCCTGCCGCGCGCAGGGCTGGTTGACGGTTAGCAAATTCTACGATGCGCTGGGAGAGCTCTTTACTCGGCCCCAGTGCGCGGTTCGATGCTTTCTCACGAATCCATGCAGCCAACTGCATCACCACGAGCGCCAATGGTGCGATGATAAGAAGGACCAAGCCCAGCTTCGGGTTCCAGAAACACGCTCCTACTAACAAGGTGACAAGTGCCGCGCTATCGCGGTATATCGTTCCTTGAATATGCGCAATGGTCTCGGCCGCCACCATAAAGCGATCTGAAACGAGGCGAGATAGGCCGCCGGTATTAGCCGGTACGAACCAGCCGAGCGGTAGCGTTGCTAATTTATCGCCCACAGTCGTGTGCGCGGCTCGGATGAAATCCAAGGCCGTGTGGTAAGAGGCCATGGTTGCGAAAAATCGTAGCGCAAAAGCTACGAGCGCAATTGCCAAAAGCGTCCACATCCATGGTGCGATCGTCGTATCCCCATCGAGTGCCTTTGTAAGTGGCACGAGCGTGAGAACGGCGAGGCCATCAAGCACGCCAACGATAAGCGATAGACAAGCATACCTTTTATTGAGCTTATGGCCTACAGGACTTTGCAGCTTTTTGACACTGCGAGTGAGTAGCGGATCACGAAGACGCGAACTAACAGGCGTAGTGGCATTAGACATGAGAATTATCCTTCATAGGCTTGAGGCAGATTATTTGGTCTGCTCCTTGGATGGACTCCGGCTTGTGGGCGATGACTAAGACGGTCTTGCCTCTGACGAGTGTGGCTAGAGCTGCTTGAATTTCTGCTTCGCAGTCAGGATCAGTTGCCGCAGTAGCTTCATCTAGGATCAAGATTGGGGCATTGGTAATGATTGCCCGGGCAATAGAAATGCGTTGCTGTTGTCCACCGGATAAAGAGGTGTCCTCACCAACAACGGTGTCGAGCCCAGCCGGTAAAGCGCGAATATCAGCAGCTATGTGCGCAGCCTCTGCGGCTTGCCAGATCTCTTCATCGCGGGCTTCTGGGCGTGCAAGGCGAATGTTTTCCCGAATACTCATACGCAGTAAGTGAGGATCTTGTAAGACGAAAGCCACAGTGCGGTACAAACTGTCGAAAGTGAGATCACGGATATCCACGTTGTTGATAGTGATTGTGCCCGAATCTGGATCCTGGAAACGCGCCAACATCGTTGCTGCTGTGGATTTGCCAGACCCGGAGGGGCCAATCAATGCCGTGACAGTGCCTGCATTTAGTTGCGCAGAAAAGTCTTGGAGGACTGGTGTGTCTGGGGCGTAGCTAAAGCTGACCTTATGGAACTCCACCTCCATGTCTTGACTATTGGCGTCGAGGCTCTTTTGGCCTTCTTTCACATGGGAAATTGTCATGACTTCATCAAGGCGCAACGCCGCATTGCCAGCGAGCTGGTAAGACCACATCATTTGGCCGACGGTTTGAATCGTGCCCGGGAGCACCAGCGCAATTAACGTTGTTGCGATGACTTCAGCGACCGTGACATAGCCACCAGCTATCAGCAGGGAACCCACTCCTAGATTGATAAGGATGAGGACAGGAACCGCCACCACAGACTCTGAGATTGCGGAAACACGCAGAAGCGGACGTACCCACTCGTAATAGAATTCCGCGAATTTTTGGGCAGCTTCGCGATATCGAGCGTGGGCTTTGCCAACGGTGCCGAAAGCCTTGACGACGGAAATACCTTCGGAGAACTCCACCGCAGTCGCAGAGACCTCACCCAGATAATTATCCATTTCCGCAGTTTTTGTGCCCATATCTTTCATTGAATATGCTTGGATTGCTAGGAAAATGGGCACAGTGGCAATAGAAAGTAGACCAAGGCGCCAATCCAAGATAAAGGCATAAACCAGAAGCGCGAGGGGCGTAAAGATCGCGGCGACCTTCTCTACAGGAGCATGGGCTGTCAGGGTGTGCAGAGTTAACGTATCGTCCTCGACGGCTTTGCGGACTTTGCCGGAATTAGTCTGGCTAAACCACGAGAGTGGTGCTTTCGCAATAGCGGTAATAATTCGGCGCCGGTTAATCCCCACCAGCTTTGCATCAGCGAAGTGGGTGATTGCAAGGGCAAGGAAATAGAAGAATAGCTGGCCCAAAAATGCAGCAAGTAGCCATTTCACAATGGACGCGACGTCATCAGTATTGCCGTCGATTAGAGCATTTCCCAGTGCCACCAACGCGACGTAGGGTGCTACGGCGAGTACCGAGGATATAAGCGCGAGAAACTGTGCGAAGTAGATGGTTGTTTGCACTGGGGCCAGTAGTTTTTTTAGAGCGACCTGGCCGGCTTTTAGTTTTGCGCGAGCCTCTTCTTCCGGTGACGCACCGTGTGATTCTGGTGCGTGGGTTCCGCTTGATTCTGTGGAACTTTGTTTTAGTTCAGACATTTCTTTCTCAATTCTTGTTGATGTCAGTCATATCGATGATTCTGGTGACTGATTCTTGGATGAATTCGTGGTCATGGGTGATGACGATGACCACTGCTCCGCTTGCTGCAAGAGATCGAAGTAGCGCAGAGATGGATTGCAGTTGGCGCCAGCCCACGCCAGAGGTAGGTTCATCGAAGATGTAGATCGCTGCTTGCTCGGCTTGGGCTGAAGCTATGGCTAAGCGTTGCCGTTGCCCACCGGACAGAGACTGCGGATGCCGTTGGGCCATTCCTGCCAGATCGAGGCGATGGAGAATCTCATTGACATCGATGTGGTCCCGCTTCTTCTTTGCCAGTCCGAGCGTGACTTCTTCTTCGGTGGTGGCTGCGAATAATTGGCGGCCAACATCTTGCATCACCATGTACGCGGCACGTCTGCGGGCAGCCGCTCCGACTCGTTTGCTGTTCAAACGGAGACTACCGCCGCGTTTGGGAGAAGCAAGACCACAAATGATCCTGGCGAGGGTGGTTTTTCCAGCGCCGTTGGGCCCGATTAAGGCGGTGACTTCGCCGCTGGGGAAAAATGCGTGGTCAATGTTTAATACCTCATGTGCGCCATAAGAAAAACAGATGTTGCTTAGCTCGAGTCCGCTCCGCTGGGGATCGGCGTTTTCGAGCGTGGGTGGTACCGGCACGCTCGCGGGCAGGGGAACATGGTGTAAGCTGCGTAGCCCCAATTGTTTGCGTTCGGGTTCGTCTAAGGCATAAAACTCCTGAGCGCGGAAACTCCGCGTTATTTTTCCCTGAGTCAAGTAAATAACTTGGTCAGCGATATCTTTTAAGAAAAAGAGACGGTGATCAGCGATAATGATCGTTGTGCCTAATTCCTTCAAGCGGTGTAGCACGCGTGCAAGAATATCGATGCTTTCCATAGAGAGATTGGACGTGGGTTCATCGAGAAGCACGAGACTGCCCGGGGACACAAGCGCGCATGCGCATGCCATGGTTTGTAACTGCCCACCGGATAATTCTTTGAATCGCCGGCCCCGAAGATCGTTAATGCCTAGTAGCTCGACCGCTGATTGAATCCTCGACTCAATTTCTTTGGGATCTACACCAAGGTTTTCTAGCCCGAAGGCCAATTCTGCATTGACGCTTTCAGTGAAAAATTGTGTCCTTGGATTCTGGAATACTGAGGCGCTGAACTCGATGGCTCGGGACAGCGGTTCTTCCGCAGGGGTAAAAGCCTGGTCATCCTTTATAATAGTGATGGTGCCTAGTAGCTCTCCTGGATTGAAATGGGGGATGAGTCCGTTGATCAACTTGAGTACCGTGGACTTTCCCGATCCGGAATCACCGGTAATCAGTAGACACTGTCCTGGAGAGACAGAAAAAGACACATCAGATACACCTTGAATGCCTGGCCGAGCTCCCAATGGATATGTAAAAGAAACGTTGTGGGCGTCTACACTGGTTGCGATACTGCGTTCGTTCATAAGTGGACCTCCGTGGGAAGCCAGACAGAGGCAACAACGAGGCCCAACCCAGCTAGTGCAGTTGCATCGACAAGCTTGAAGGAAAGATCGGCGGTGGTGGTTGGGCGTGCGGGTCCTCCCAATCCCCGGACAAGAGCAGAGGCAGCGAGCTCATCACCAGCGCGGACGACGGCACCTAATAAGGGGATGATCAACATCGCGGACGATTGTGTGGGCTGTGTGATCCAGCTTTTTACTCCAGGCTGGAGACCCCGAAGGACCATGGCATCGCGGATGGCTTTGGCTTCTGCCACGATGATCGGCAAAACGCGCAGGAATACCGCCGGTGGAATGGTGGCCCAGCCTGGTAAACGCAGGTCCCGCAGTGCTGAGGTCAACGTGGATGGTGTGAGAGTGAGCAAGCCGAATGTGCCGATGGACATGCTGATGACAAAACGGCTTAGCCACGAAAAAATTGCCGCTGAAAAAGCGAAAAATGTGGAGCCAGGAAGCTGTAATAGGCCCCAGTACCCTAGATAGGATAATGCAAAAGCGAACAGGCAAATAAGACCATAGTGTGGTTTTACTGTAGCTAGTGCGATGGAGCTGAAAGCGATAGAAATCAGCAGTGTCGGTAGGTGGCCGTGGCTGAGAGCTACCGCATTGATTACTAGAACAGAAAGCAGCACGGTCCGTGGATCGATCGAAGATCGATGAAGCACGCCCTGTTTTTGCAGGCTCACAGGAGACCAGCGCTTTCAAAGTGTTTGCGGCTGACGCGAACTCCGACCTTTCCTCCGATAAAGCCGACGATGAGCGCACAAATGGCCAGTACTCCAATGGTCCATGGCTGGAAGATATCCGACATGGCATCGGCATATTCTTGACCCATTTGGTCTGCGATATCGACGTAGTAGGAGTCCGTATCCAGAATTAGCGGGATAAAAGGCATAGAAATCCAGACACAGAAGACGCTGTAGGAAATAGGGAAGGATTTGGCAATACTGAGGTGGCTTTTTGTAATAATCAAATCCGCGATAAACCCTAGAATTATGCTTCCCAGCAGGGTCCAGAAGTAGTGTCCGGTGAGCATGAATGCTAGTCCGTTAATACCACCGACGAGGGTGAAAGCACCCATTTTGGGCGTGCGGGCGGCATAAAGCGCTAGCACGATTCCGTTTGCGATTGCCGCGATGAACCATCCAATAAACATGAATTGTGGTCCTGCGAATCCAATCATTCCGCTTACAAAGGTGATTACAAAGTAAAGTGCAGCAAAGATGCCAGCGTTGATGAGATCTCTGGTGTTTAAACGTGCCGTCGACCCACTGGATGAGCTTGCACTCCGTGCGGGCGTAGAGGACTGTTGGGTCATAGTAAACCTCGATTTATGAACAGCAGGAAAGGTAAGGCTTACCTAAGTTAGGTAATACTGTTTATAAAACATTTCAAGTTTTGATCTGAAGATTCACCCTTAATGGGGGTGAATGCAGATAAGTAGACATCAAACCAGACCACGACTACCGACTAAGTACCGACAAAATCGGCACCAACGGCAAGACAACCCTGCGATGGGGAGGCAAACTACGCCGCCTCTACATCGGACGCAGATGGGGCGGGGAACCAATCACCATGGTCTGCATCGACAACCACGTCGACGTCAAAATAGCCATCACTGGGGCACAAATCGCCGCCTACACACTCACCGAAGAAAAGATCTACTACAACTAGAAAGACAACGAACTCAACCCCAGTCGGGGCAACTAAAAATCTCGAGACACCGACCGGAACGATGTCTCGAGACTTCACAGCGTGCCCCAGAGAAGATTCGAACTTCCGACACCGGCTTTAGGAGAGCCGTGCTCTATCCCCTGAGCTACTGGGGCGGGGGTGCGTTGCGCACCTAAGTAAGATTAGCAGCCCTGCTTTAGGCGGCGGTAAATGCGTCGCCTTGGGTCTACTCGCCGGCCAGCTCCGCGTACTTGGCGCGAACCTCGCTGGCGGAAGGGTTGGTGGCGTGAGTGCCGTCGGAGTAGAGGACGGTTGGAACGATGCGATTGCCGTCGTTGACGGATTCAATCCAGGCGTTGATGTCGTCGGTGTTCTCACCTTCGACATCGACGAGCTCATATGGGGTTTCGGTGCGGTCCAGGTTTTTGATCAGCTTTACACAGAACGGGCACCAGTCAGCGAAGAAGATGGTGACGTGCTCAGTGGTTTCGGGGGTAGTTGCCATTATGCAGCAGCCTTTCTGTCGTAGGTGAGGAATCGGTATTTCATGGGCAGCTCGCTCGGGGGCTGGCCGGGAATGGTGAGGTGGCCTGATTCGGAGGTCAGCCAGTCACTATCGGCAGATAGGCTGAATTCTTCCGGAACGCTCGGGGCGAGTACGGCATCTGCGCCGTAGGCATCGCCGACTTGTACACCCATGAGGGTGAGCTCGATTGTATCCACGCGGTCGAGGGCGGAGCTATAAAGTTGGCCACCGCCGATGATCCAGGCGTCGCCGGGCGCGGTTTCGAGTGCGGCGTCGATGCTATCCACCACGGTGGCGCCCGCAGACCACTCGTCGGGCTCGCGGCTGGACAGCACGATGTTCTCCCGGCCCGGCAGCGGGCGGAACTTGGGGTTGAGGGATTCCCATGTCTTGCGGCCCATGATGACGGGCGCGCCCATGGTCACTTCCTTGAAGTGCTTGAGATCCTCCGGCACGTGCCAGGGCATGACCACGCCGTCACCAATGATGCCGTCAAGGGACTGGGCCCAGATTGCGCCCAGCATTAAACGGACACCTGCGCCTTGATGGTGGGGTGAGGGTCGTAGCCGATGACCTCAAAATCATCGAAGTCATAGGAGAACATGTCCTGCACCTTGTGGAGCTTGAGCTGCGGGTATGCACGGGGCTCGCGAGAAAGCTGCTCCTTGACCTGTTCGATGTGGTCGTTGTAGATGTGGCAATCGCCGCCGGTCCAGATGAGCTCGCCCACCTTCAGGCCTGCTTGCTGTGCAAACATGTGGGTCAGCGCGGCATAGGAGGCCAAGTTGAAAGGAACGCCCAAGAACATGTCCGCGGAGCGTTGGTAGACCTGCATGGAGAGTGCACCGTCAGCGACGTAGAGCTGGAACAGCAGGTGGCAGGGCATGAGCGCCATCTTGTCCAGCTCAGAGACATTCCACGCGGAGACCAGGTTGCGGCGGGAATCCGGGTTGTTCTTGAGCGTGTCCAGGGCGGCCTGAATTTGGTCGATGTGCTGGCCATCCGGCGTGGGCCAGGAGCGCCATTGCACGCCGTAGACAGGGCCCAACTCACCGTCCTCATCGGCCCACTCGTTCCAGATGCGGACCTTGTTCTCCTGCAGCCACGTCACGTTGGATTCGCCGCGCAAGAACCACAGCAGCTCACCAATCACGCCGTGGAAGTAGACCTTCTTGGTGGTCAGCAGGGGAAAAGACTCCGCCAAGTTATAACGAAGTTGGGCACCGAACAGGGAGAGGGTACCGGTACCAGTGCGGTCGCCTTTGGGAGCGCCTTCTTCCAGGACGCGGCGCAGGAGGTCCTCATATGGTGTTGTGAGGGCTGAAGAAGCGGTGGGAGTGTCACTCATGATGTCCAAGTGTAGAACGTTGGAGAAATCTTAGGTAGAGCGGTAGGGGTACTGGTGATGAGATTTGTTATTTCGACAGCTGGGCTTGATAAATAACCTCTAGAGCCTCGTCGGTTGGGGTCGCCTGCCATGAGGACGTGGCGCCGGTAAGAATTGAGGGACGGTCCCACAGGTATCTCATTTCTTTCAGTCCTCGGAGGCCCGTGCTGGCAACGCCAGCTACTTTCAGCATCCATGGGTGAATAGTGATGGGGGAGTGTTGGCATCCGGCACGTCGAGCAAACTCAGCTTGAGTCAGAGCGGGAGCGCAAGGTGTGGAAATTATTGGGGGTGTCGAATCATCTAAAAGTGCGTCTGCCAACGCTCGTGCAAAGTCTGGAAGATACGTGACCGAGTGTTTAGCGTGTGCGTTAAAAAGAGCAAGGGGACGCTTCTTCCCAATGATGAGCTGATGGTAGACGCATCCGGGGCCGGCATCTGGTCCGTACAGATCGGCCGCGATTACCGAGGTAGTGCGCGAGGGGGAGGCTAAGCGGTTCTCGATTAGGGTCGCTCGAACACCGGGTTTTCCATTGCGAGATCGGGTGAGGGGAGTATCAGGCGAAATCACCTCGTAAGTCTGGTCGAACCCATACATCGATTCGGGGAAGACGACGGGGATGCCTAGTTGGGTGGCTACCTTCAGCACGGTTTCTTCAGCTGGAATGAGTAGGTCGCGCCACTTTTGTGCGTCATATGGGGCGTGGATGCAGTGGGCAATGCCGTCGATCTGGTCTGGGTAGGCGTCACTGTATGTTGCGTCGCCCTTCTTGAAATCAACGTTTTCACTGGTGGCGAATTGGGGCTGTCGCCGCGTCATGATTGTGCATGTGTGCCCTCTTTTTGCGAGTTCACGTGATAGTGCACGGCCAACGGGGCCCGCGCCGGTGATGAGAAAGTGCATTGAGTGTCCTCCACTCTTATTAGTGACTGGTGCTCTCTAAGGCTATAGGTGCACTCGGCTACCGTCAAGAGCAGTGCTCTCTTTTGTGTTGATATAGTTTTCATATGTCGATGACACCAAGAGCGCGTGCTCGCGAAGAGACGATGTCGCGCATTGTTGAGCTCGGACGAAAGCAGCTTGATGCAGGTGGCCCAGAAGCCTTGAATCTGCGTGCAATTGCTCGTGATTTGGGGATAGTTTCTTCGGGTATCTACCGCTATGTGCCCGACAGGGCCCACCTATTAACGATGCTGATTATCGATGCGTTTGAAGCGCTCGATGGCGCCGTTGCCCAAGGAGTGGGTGCGGCCACTGGGACGCGAGCTAAATTCGTGAGCCTTGTGGCCGCTATGAGGATGTGGGCTTTGAAATTTCCTCAAAGGTGGGCGCTTATTTACGGCACGCCCATCATTGGATACGAAGCGCCCGCCTCAGAAACAACGGGTGCGGGTACAAAAGTTAGTCGGCGACTAGCCGTTTTGTTAACTGAGACCTCGGTTAAAGAGTTAGAACCGCGTTCCTCTCAGCTCTCGCAAGACCTTGCGGCGGCATCTGATGAGCTTGATGTGGAACTTCCCGCTGACGTCATGGAAAAGGCGCTTGAGGCGTGGATACAGATAATTGGCGTGATTAATGCCGAGGTTTTCGGTTACCTCGGCAAAGACACACTAAATGACTACCACGAGTTTCATGCTCGAATGGTTGCTCGTCTTGCAGACGAGTTGGGACTTTGACTTAGCGGCGCTGCGTAGGAGGGGAACACCACACAAGAAACCTAGTACCCGCCGTTGGCCTCCGCGTAGGCGGCGGCGTGCTCCAGAATCTCGTCTGCTAGCTCGGGGCGGCAGATTAAAAGATCCGGAATGAAGGTGTCCTCATTGTTGAACTTGATGGGGGAGCCGTCCAGGCGCGAGCAGTGCAGGCCCGCGGCCAAGGCCACGCCCACCGGGGCGGCCTGGTCCCACTCGTACTGACCGCCGGCGTGGATATAACCGTCATAGTCACCCAACAGCACGTGGATGGCCTTCGCGCCTGCGGAGCCCGCGCCGACCGTCTCAAAGCCCATCTTCTCCGCGACGTAATCCGCCACCTTCGGCGGGCGGTTGCGGGAAACCACGAATTTCTTGGACAGCGGGCCGGTCACCGCGCGCACGTCGGAAGACTTAAAGGTCACGCCCATGTCTGGCATGCCGACTGCCGCGTGGGTAGGGGTGCCGTTTTCGACCAGCGCGATGTGAACGGCCCAGTCCTGGCGGCCGGTGGCGAACTCCTTGGTGCCGTCGAGCGGGTCAATGATCCAGACGCGTTCCTTCTTCAAGCGGCTCAAGTCATCGGCAGCCTCTTCCGACAGGACGCCATCCTGCGGGCGGTGCTGCTCAAGGACGCGGGCGATCCATTCCTGAGCGGCTTCATCGCCGGCATCACCCAGCGCCAAGCCGCGCAGCAGGCCACCGTTGCGCACGCCTTTGAGGATCTCGCCACAGCCATCGGCGAGGGAGTTGGTTAGACGGGAATCAGAAATCTCAACGGTCATAGTGACCAGATTAGCGCGCGCGATACAGTAGGGCATGTCCAAAAACGTTCTGGCGAAGTTCCGCCCGCAGGTTGCTGGCTGGTTCGCCGACGTATTTGCTGCCCCCACCCCGGTCCAAGAGCAGGCGTGGGAGGCGATTTCCGGCGGCGCGAACGCACTGGTTGTAGCACCAACCGGTTCCGGTAAGACGCTCGCGGCATTTTTGTGGGCGCTGAATTCTTTGGTGGAGCGCGAAGGCCAGACCGCCCTGCCGCTGAGTACTGAGCCCTCCCGCGAGGGAGCTCATGACGGTGTGCGAGTGCTGTATATCTCGCCACTGAAGGCTCTGGGCGTGGATGTAGAGAATAACCTGCGCGCCCCGCTCAACGGCATTGCCCGCACCGCTGAGCGCCTAGGTCTCGACGTGCCGGATATCACTGTGGGAGTCCGCTCCGGCGATACCCCGCAAGCCGAGCGTGCCCGTCAAGTGCGCAAGCCCCCGGACATCCTCATCACCACGCCGGAATCGGCCTACCTCATGCTCACTTCCAAGGCTGCGGGCATTCTGAAGACCGTGGATACCGTCATCATCGATGAGATCCACGCCCTGGCCGGCACCAAGCGCGGCGTGCACCTGGCCCTGACTTTGGAACGCCTCGCGCTCATCGCCGGGGAGTTTCAGCGCATTGGGCTCTCCGCCACGGTGCGGCCGCTGAGTGCTGTCGCGAACTTCTTGGGCGGCGACCGTCCCGTGGACATCATCGCCCCGCCCGCGAAGAAGCGCTGGCAGCTCGACGTCCACGTGCCGGTCGAGGACATGTCGGACCTGCCCACCCCGGAGCAGGGATCCCCCATTGGGGAAGCGACTGTCGACGACCCCCTTGGCATCACCGAAGGCCCTCAAGACGCGTTGCGCGTGCAACGCGGGTCAGGCGACTCCGCCCTGCCCACGGCGAAATCCATCTGGCCTTTCATCGAGGAAGAGCTCTACGCCGAAATCATGGCGCACCGCTCCACGCTCGTCTTTGTCAATTCCCGTCGCACCGCCGAGCGGCTCACTAGCCGCCTCAACGAGCTCTATGCCCAGGAACATGACCCAGAGTCCTTAAGCCCAGCCACCCGGCGCGACCCGGCCCAGCTGATGAAGCAGGTGGACGTTGCCGGGAAGGCACCTGCCGTCATCGCCCGGGCGCACCACGGTTCGGTGTCCAAGGATGAGCGCGCGCTGACGGAGACGATGCTCAAGGAGGGCACGCTCAAGGCCGTGGTGGCCACGAGCTCCCTGGAGTTGGGCATCGACATGGGAGCGGTGGAGCTGGTGGTGCAGGTGGAATCCCCACCCTCGGTGGCCTCCGGACTGCAGCGCGTGGGCCGCGCCGGGCACTCCGTCGGCGCGGTCTCTCACGGCTCCTTCTATCCCAAGCACCGCGCGGACCTCGTGCAATCAGCACTCACCGTCGCCCGCATGGAGGAGGGCCTCATCGAGGAGATGCACGCACCGCGCAACCCGTTGGATGTCTTGGCACAGCAGACGGTGGCGGCGGTGGTGGCGTCGGCAAGCGCGGGCACGAGCGAGGGACTCGAGGCCGACGAATGGTATGACACCGTGCGCCGCGCCTGGCCCTATAAGGATTTGGCGCGCGAGGTCTTCGACTCCGTGCTGGACTTGGTCAGTGGTGTGTATCCTTCGACGGATTTTGCGGAGCTGAAGCCGCGGGTGGTTTATGACCGCGTGACGGGCGTACTTACCCCGCGCCCCGGCGCGCAGCGCGTGGCGGTGACCAACGGCGGCACCATCCCGGACCGCGGCATGTTCGGCGTCTTCCTCGTGGGAACTGGTGAGGCCGGTTCCGCGCCGCGCCGCGTGGGCGAGCTCGATGAGGAAATGGTCTATGAAACCCGGGTGGGGGATATCTTCACCCTCGGTGCGACAAGCTGGCGCGTGGAGGAGATCACGCGCGACCAGGTGCTGGTGACACCCGCGCCGGGGCATACGGGGCGTTTGCCCTTCTGGAACGGTGACCAAGCTGGGCGGCCCTATGAGTTAGGCAAGGCGCTGGGCGCATTCCGGCGTGAGGCGCACGCGGATGCGTCTATCGTGCGCGACGCTGACGAGAACGCGCGGCGTAATATCTCCGCCTACCTGCAGGAACAGAACGAGGCCACCGGGCTCATCCCGGATGAGAAGACGCTGCTGCTAGAGCGCTTCACGGATGAGCCGGGGGATTGGCGCGTGCTGCTGCACACCCCGTTTGGTCGGCCGGTGAATGCGGCGTGGGCGCTGGCGGTGGGACAGCGCGTGGCGGAGCGCACCGGGATGGATGCGCAGGCCGTGGCGGGCGATGATGGCATCGTGCTGCGCCTGCCGCAGGGGGAGGCGGACCCGGATGCTTCGCTGTTTCTTTTCGACGCCGATGAGATCGCCGACATCGTCACCGAGCAGGTGGGAAACTCCGCGCTCTTTGCTTCTCGTTTCCGGGAGTGCGCGGCGCGAGCGCTGCTTCTGCCGCGGCGTAACCCGGGCAAGCGCGCGCCCTTGTGGCAGCAGCGCCAGCGCGCGGAGCAGCTTCTCGACGTCGCCCGCAACTACCCCTCGTTCCCCATCATCCTGGAGACCGTGCGCGAGTGCGTGCAGGATGTCTACGACCTGCCGGCGCTGACGGAGGTCATGCGGGAGCTGGCGCACCGCCGCATTCGGATAGCGGAGGTCACCACGGAGCAGCCTTCGCCCTTTGCGTCCTCGCTGCTGTTTAACTACACCGGCGCGTTCATGTACGAGGGGGACTCGCCGCTGGCGGAAAAGCGCGCGGCGGCCCTGGCGCTAGACCCGGCGCTGTTGGCGAAGCTTTTGGGCACGGTGGAGCTGCGCGAGCTTCTCGACGGCTCCATCATCGCCGAGGTTCATGCCCAGCTGCAGCGCACCACTCCAGAACGTCAGGCACGCACGACGGAGGAGGTCGCGGACCTTTTGCGCGTGCTGGGCCCCATCCCGGTCGAGGAGTTTGCTGCGCACGCCACGGTGCCATTGAGCGCGCTCGATGCGCTTGGTGCGCGCATAATGCGGGTGCGCATCAACGGCCGCGAGCACGTGGCGCAAGCGCTCGATGCGCCGCTGCTTCGCGACGGCCTGGGCATCCCCGTCCCGCCCGGTATCCCCGCCCAGCAGGCCACGATTACCGATGCCGTGGATCAGCTGGTCAGTCGCTGGGCGCGCACGCGCGGGCCCTTTGTGGCGCGCGATGTGCAGGAGGCCTTTGGCCTGTCGGCTGCGGTGGCGCACTCGACGCTCAACGGTCTGGACTCCATCCTGGCGGGGCACTACCGGCAAGGCGTGGAGGAGCAGGAGTATTGCGCGGCTGAAGTTCTCAAGGTCATCCGCTCGCGCTCGCTGGCGGCAGCCCGGGCGGCCACGCAGCCGGTCTCGCCTGCAGCCTTCGGGCGCTTCCTCCCGGATTGGCAGCAGGTGGCCCCCGTGGGCCGGCGCCCTGTGCTGCGCGGGGTGGACGGCGTCTTCGCCGTCATTGAGCAGCTGGCCGGCGTGCGCCTGCCGGCCTCGGCTTGGGAGAGTCTCATCTTGCCTGCGCGCGTAGGGGATTATTCGCCGACGATGCTCGATGAGCTCACCGCCAGCGGCGAGGTTCTCATCGTGGGCGCGGGCAAGGCCGGTTCCAACGACCCCTGGATCATGCTGCTGCCGGCGGACTATGCCGCGCAGCTCGCCCCGCAGGTTTCTGCGGAGGAGGCTGGCGTGTCCATGCTGCAGACCCAGCTGCTGGAGGCTTTACAGGGCGGCGGCAGTTACCTCATCTCCGATATTCAACCGCAGCTGAGCGGTACGCCTGAGGAGGTTCGCGAGGCCCTCTGGGGACTGGTGGAGGCAGGTCTGGTCAGCCCCGATTCCTTCGCTCCTATCCGGGCCCACCTGGCAGCAGGTGGGCGCGCCGGGCGTACGGCGCATCGCGCGCGGCGTCGGCCATCGCGCTCGCGCCTGCGCATGGGGCGCACGTCCTTTGCGCAATCGCTCAATGTGTCTGGTGCGCAGGCCGCACCAGACGTGGTGGGGCGGTGGTCGTTGGCCGTGCCCGCCGCGACGGATGCAACGTCGCGTTCCATCGCGCACGGCGAGGCCTGGCTGGACCGCTATGGCGTGCTTACCCGTGGCTCTGTGGTTGCCGAGGACGTCCTGGGTGGTTTCGCCCTGGCTTATAAGGTGCTCTCCGGTTTCGAGGAATCCGGCAAGGCGATGCGCGGCTACGTCATTGAGGGCTTGGGTGCCGCGCAGTTCTCCACGCCCGCGGTTATTGACCGCTTGCGCGGCGTGGATGATTCGCCGGACGTCACCGGCTGGCCCTCCGGCACCCGCGAGCCGCAGACTTATGTTCTGGCCGCGACCGACTCCGCGAACCCCTATGGTGCGGCGCTGCCCTGGCCCACTACCGACGCCGGCGAATCCGCGGCCCGCCCCACCCGCGCCGCGGGTGCCTTGGTGGTGCTCATGGATGGCGTGCCGGTGGCGCACCTGACCCGGGGTGGGAAGACTCTAACCACCTTTTTCAACGCTCTGCCTGAAGGAATCGAGCGCACTGAGGTACTAGCCGCAGTCCTTGGTGGCCTCAACGAGTTGGTGGCCGCCGGGCGCTTGAGCAAGGTGGTTATTGAGAAGGCGAACGGGCGGCCCATCTTCGAGTCGAAGCTGGGCGGCGAGCTGCGTGCTTTGGGCGCGGCACTGACCCCGAAGGGCGTGCGGATTACTGGCTCTGCCCACACCGCCTCTTCCGGCCGTGCAGGACGGCACGGCAAATCTGGAGAAGCCGCGCGCTCCGCTGAACCTTACCGTCCCGCACGTCGCGGTGGGCGCCGCGCCGTCGAGGCGATGGAGGAGCTCTCCTTCGATGACCCGGAGGATTCCACTGAGTCTGGTGGCCCATCGACTGCACCGGGAAGCCCAGGTGGTTTTCGCCCGCGCCGGCAACGCCGCTGAATGATATTCACCTGCATTTCGCCCACGGGCTTTTCATGGGTCTAACCTCAAAAGCTGATAGCCCAATAGAAAAGGAGTCTTGTTTCCATGCGGCTGAAGCGCCAACTGCCCAACGTGTCCGAGCTCAAGAACCTCATGCGGTTCGAAGCACCCAACCTCGACCGCCGGGCAGCACGCCTGGCAGAGGCCGCTGATGTGTGGGATCTCCGCAAGATTGCCAAGCGCCGCACGCCCAAGGCCGCCTTCGACTACGTCGATGGTGCAGCCCGCGATGAGGTTAGCTACCAGGAATCTCGCGATTTCTTCCGCGATGTTCGCCTCATGCCCAACGTGCTCAACGGCGCGCACGACATCAACCTTGGCACCGAAATCGCCGGCGAACCGGCAGCTTTGCCCTTCGGCATCGCGCCGACCGGCTTTACCCGTTTCATGCATGCCGAGGGCGAGGACGCCGGCAGCCAGGCCGCGCGCGATGCCGGCATCCCGTTTACGCTCTCCACGATGGGCACGCGCTCGGTGGAGGAGGTCGCGGCGTCGCAAGGCAATAGCGGGCGTCGTTGGTTCCAGCTCTACCTGTGGAAGGACCACTCCGCCTGCCAGGAGCTCATCGAGCGCGCTGCCGCCAACGGCTACGACACCCTCGTGGTTACCGTGGACACGCCCGTGGCCGGCCAGCGTCTGCGCGATACCCGCAACGGCATGCGCATCCCGCCGCGCCTGACCGCCGGCACCGTCTTCGACGCCGCGTGGCGCCCCGAGTGGTGGTTCAACTTCCTCACCACGGACCCGGTCACCTTCGCGTCCTTGACCTCAACTACCGGCACCCTGGGCGAGCTGGTCAACACCATGTTTGACCCCGGCCTCAACTTCGAGGACCTCGCGTGGATTCGCAAGCAGTGGAAGGGCACGCTCTTCGTCAAGGGAATCGTCAACCCAGAAGACGCACGCAAGGTCATCGACCTTGGCGCCGATGGCATCGTGGTCTCCTCCCACGGTGGACGCCAGCTCGACCGCGTGGTCAACACCCTCCAGGCCCTTGAGGCCGTGCGCGCAGAGGTGGGCCCGGACGTGGAGATAGTCTACGACTCCGGCATCATGTCTGGCGTCGATATCGCCATTGCGCTGGCTCTGGGTGCGGACTTCGTCCTCATCGGCCGCGCCTACCTTTACGGGCTGATGGCCGGCGGCAAGGAAGGCGTTGACCGCGTCATTGAGCTGCTGGCGGAGGAGTTCAAAAACACCCTGCAGCTGCTCGGTGTGAAGAGGATCGAAGACCTAGGCCGCCAGCACGTGGTCACCCCGTGGGAGCCGGGCGCGCTGGCATTCGGTGCGGGAAAGGATGCGCCGGTAGAGTAGGCACCCGTTCGGTGAGGAGGTTCTACTGTGCCAGAGGGCGATTCTGTACTGCAGTTGTCGAACCGGCTGCAGTTTATGGAAGGCCGGCGCGTGACCTCCTCCTCCCTGCGCGTGCCGCGCTATGCCACCGTGCGTTTCGACGGGCTGGTGTGCGAGGAAGTCTGGCCCTATGGCAAGCACCTCTTTATGGACTTCGGCGGCGAGCTGATCCTGCATACGCACCTCAAGATGGAGGGCACGTGGGCCATCCACTACGCCGGTGACCGCTGGCGCAAGCCCGGCCACAGTGCGCGCGTAGTGCTACAGATGGAGAACGCCCCGCGTGATATCGAGCTGGTAGGGCACTGGCTGGGGCACGTGGGAGTGTTTCCCACGCGCGAGTTTGAGCAGCGCATGGCACACCTTGGCCCCGACATCCTCGCGCCAGAATGGGAAGAAGGAGGCTTCGAGGAGGCCGTGTGCCGCATCGAGTCCCGCCCTGAGCGCAGCATCGGTGCGGCCCTCCTGGACCAGCGCAACGTGGCGGGCTTGGGCAACGAGTACCGCGCCGAAATCAGCTTCTTGGCCGGCGTTCATCCAGCAACACCTGTAGCGCTTGTCGACGTCCCTCATATCCTCACCCTCTCCCGCCGCCTCATCTGGGCCAACCGCGATTCCCCGGTACGCGTGACCACCGGTGTGAAGCGGGCAGGGGAGACCACGTATGTCTTTGGGCGCAACCGTCAGCGCTGCCGTCGCTGCGGCACGCTCATTGAGAAATCCACGCTGGGTGGTGTGGACGCCGGCGGCGATGAAGGGGAATTAGAGCGCGTCATCTGGTGGTGCCCGCACTGCCAGCCGCGTCGCTAGGCTGGGATGCATGAAGATCATTTTGAACATCATCTGGTTGGCAACTGGTGGCCTTGCCCTCGCGCTGGGCTATTTCCTCCTCGGCATCTTGGCCTGTATCCCCATCGTGACGATTCCCGCTGGTGTGGCTTCGATGCGTATGGCGAATTTTGCCTTGTGGCCTTTTGGGCGCTCCGTCATCCAGCCGGTCAAGGGTACCGGTGGCATGTCTCGGTTCTCCAACGTTGTCTGGTTCCTTGTCGCTGGCCTGTGGTTGGCTATCGGCCACGTCACCACTGCAGCGGCGCAGGCAGTGACCATCGTGGGCCTTCCGGTGGCTCTGGCCAACCTGAAGATGATCCCGGTGACGTGCTTCCCATTCGGCCGCAAGATCGTCGATTCTGATGAGATCCCCTTCGGCTGGGAGTCGATGATCAAGCTCTAAAATCTCTGTCTCCGGTTGCGGGGTTGCCTAGGGTGCTTTAGTGTTCTGAGGCATGGGGGATTTAGAGACCTATTTCTCCTACCGCAACTCGGGGATTTCTTTGGTGGAGCAAGCGGTAGGAGGAGAGAAACATTTACGCGCACTCGGCGCTTCACCTGCCGATGCCGCCGAATTGGCTGGCTTGAACCACATCTACTTCGGTGCTACCAAGTTCACGGGTAAGCAACGCACTGCCCGCAGCCGAGCCGCCGAACAAGGCCACGACCTGGCCACGCTGAGCCTTATTGAGTCCTACACGAAGAAGCTGAAAAATCAGCTGCATGCCTGGAACCTACGGGTCAAGCTCGCCGGTACACCAGCACCGAACATCCCAGCCGTGGCGGCCAAGCGCTTAAATGAGCTCAAGCCCAAACGCGTGCCCACACCTGGTGTGCGCACGACCTATCGCGCTGATGGTCCGCACTCGCTGACCATTACCGATGACCCCATGACAGTCACCGAAATGCGTGGAGTGTTGGAATCCATCAACCAGAACAACCTGCTGGAAGCAGCCAACCACGTCTTCTTCAACAAATCCCATGGCGGAACCAAACCAGCTGTGTTCACCAGCGTGGTCGTTACCCTGGACAAGCTCGACAAGATTGTCTCCGGCGACGGCGATGACATCGTGCTTGAGCTGACCAACGGCGGGCGTATGACCGGCACGGAATTTCTGAACTACAAGTTCGCCGAGATCGGCTACGTCACCCTCATCCACCCCACGATCGGGCCGGTATGGCTGCACCGGATGAAGCGCTTAGCCGGGTTTGAGCAGCGCATGATGGCTAGTGCTGAGCATCCCACCTGTGCCAGGAAGGGATGCAATAAGCCCGCTGATTATGCTCAGGTGCATCACCTTGTGCCGTGGAAGGCAGGAGGGACTACCAACCCGCCGAACCTGACCATGTTGTGCGCCTATCACAACGGCATTAATGATGACGACCCAGAGAAACCAACAGGTGCTGGCTACGTGTTTAGGATTCGCGGCGGTGTGGACTACATCCCTCCCTGGGGAGAACCGATAACCGCCCAGGCTGCGTATCAAGCCGCGCAACGCGGACTCGGACCGCCCGGCGTGTAAACCGCCACGCGGGCGAGCCCACAGGGGCCGCCCGACAGGTAAATCCTCACGCGGATGCTCATAGGGCCTCCGCGGCGTTGGCGATCCTACATGTTGATTGCCCGTTAAAAACGGGTGAACCCCCGACCGTTCGGCCGGGGGACGTCGCCAAGCAGTGCTTAGCGGTGGTTGCGGTACCAGCCGATGAGAGCATCGGTGGAACCGTCGCCGGATGCGGCCTCCTCCTTGCCGGAGACTGCCGGTGCCAGGTCGTTGGCCTGCTGCTTGCCCAGCTCCACGCCCCACTGGTCGAAGGAATTGACATCCCAGATGATGCCCTGGGTGAACACGATGTGCTCGTAGAGCGCGATCAGCGCGCCGAGGGTCTGCGGGGTGAGCTCCTCCGCCAGAATCGTGGTGGTGGGGCGGTTGCCCGGCATCACCTTGTGCGGGACCACGGCCGGGTCCACGCCCTCGGCGGCAATCTCTTCTGCCGTCTTACCAAAGGCCAGAACCTTGGTCTGCGCGAAGAAGTTGCCCATGAGCAGGTCATGCATCGAGCCGGTGCCGTCGGCAGTGGGGAAGTCCTCCTTCGGGCGGGCAAAGCCGATGAAGTCCGCCGGGATGAGCTTGGTGCCCTGGTGCATGAGCTGGAAGAAAGCGTGCTGGCCGTTGGTGCCCGGCTCGCCCCAGTAAATCTCACCGGTGCCGGTGGTGACAGCGGTGCCGTCGCGGCGCACGGACTTGCCGTTGGACTCCATAGTCAGCTGCTGCAGGTAGGCAGGGAAGCGGCCGAGGTCCTCGGAGTAGGGCAGCACCGCGTGGGTCTGCGCGCCGAAGAAGTTGGAGTACCAGACGCCGAGCAGACCCATCAGCGCCGGAACGTTCTGCTCCAGGGGCGCGGTGCGGAAGTGCTCATCCATGGCGTGGAAGCCCTCGAGGAAGCGCATGAAGTCCAGCGGGCCGATGGTGCACATCAGCGACAGACCAATGGCGGAATCGACGGAGTAGCGCCCGCCCACCCAGTTCCAAAAGCCGAACATGTTCTCAGGATCGATGCCGAACTCCGCGACCTTCTCCGCGTTGGTGGAGACCGCAACGAAGTGCTTGGCGACGGCCGACTCATCCCCGTCAAACTGCTCAATCAGCCAGCGGCGTGCAGCGTGAGCGTTGGCCAGGGTTTCCTGGGTGGTGAAGGTCTTGGACGCGACAATGAAGAGGGTGGAGCCGGCGTCGAGGCCGTCGAGAGTCGCGGCGAGGTCCGCCGGGTCGACGTTGGAGACGAACTCCGCGCTAATGCCCGCTACTTCGTAGGAACGCAGGGCCTTCGCGGCCATGGCCGGGCCCAAGTCGGAGCCGCCGATGCCGATGTTGACCACCTTCTTGATGGTGTGTCCGGTGTGGCCAAGCCACTTGCCGGAGCGCAGCGCAGTGGCGAAGTCACGCATGCGGCCCAGCACCTCGTGGACGTCGGCAGCGACGTCCTGACCGTCGACGCTCAAGTCCTTCTCCACGGGCAGGCGCAGCGCGGTGTGCAGCACGGCGCGATCCTCGGTGTTGTTGAGGTGCTCGCCGGCGAACATTGCGTCGCGGCGCCCCTCGACGTCGGCAGCCCGGGCGAGGTCCACCAGTGCGGTGAGGACTTCCTCATCGATGAGGTTCTTCGACAGATCCACGTGCAGGCCCGCGGCGTCGAAAGAATAGTCTGCGGCGCGGGAAGTGGAGTTGGCAAAAAGCTCACGCAGGTTGAGGTCCTTCTTGCTCTCAAAAAGCGAGGTGAGCGCGGCCCACTGCGGCTGAGCGGTGATGTCCATTGCAAAAGCCTTTCTGGCAGGTAGCAGACATGAAACTTACTGTGTCCACCGTAGTCCAGAAATCCCTTCGCTGCCGAGGCAGAAGACCGTACTGCGTTGAGCTAGGAGTAGAGCTTCAGGTTGAATTGCTCCATCGTGTTTCCGATCTCCATGGCACCAGTTTCGGGGCCGGTGTAATCATCGTAGTTGCCAAAGGACAAGACACCTACCGCGTACAGTTTGCCGTCGATGGAGGCGTAGACAGGACCGCCGCTATCACCGGGTACGCTCTCGCTGCCAAAGGTGAAGAGTCCTTGGTTTTCGAAGCGGTCAATGAAATCGTCGCAGGCAGCGCCTCCCGCGGAACCGGCAAAACACATCGTGGGCTTCTTGTGCGTGACATCCTCGAGGCTCATCCAACCGGCCAAAGGCGCATTGAAGGCCGGTGCGGTAGATACTTCGGCGGCTGGGTTGGACACTTCGATCAGTGCAATGTCGGCCGAGTTGATGCTATCGGTGTTGGTGTTGCGGGCCTTCTTTACCATCTGGCCTATCTCTACCGTACTGCCGGATTGATCCTCATAATAGAAGGTGTCGCCCGTGTCCCCGCAGTGCCCGGCGGTGAGGATAAAGAGGCGCTGCCCATCGCCAGCGAAATGACCGGTGGAGCACCGGCCACCGTTTGTGCCGTTGTAGATGGGCGCACCCGGCGTCAACACCCCCAGGCTCATGAAGTAATCGGCAGCTTCAGGAGCTATCAGGTTACGTCGGGGCTCCGGTCGCTCCGCTTGAGGGATTTCGGTGGTGTTATCCCAGAGCGCATCGCCGTCGAGGGGCTCCTCGAAGCCTTGCGTTGTTCCGGATGCTGCGGAACCCTGCCTGCGGTCGGAGTCGCTGACGGCGGGAAGATCGAGCGTCGTGGTGGAAATGGTGGTCTCAGCGGAAGAAGAGGTGCTGCAGGCGGACAACATGGACGCAGTGGTGGCAGCAGCGAGAAGCGCAGCGAGGCGGGAGGAAAAGCGCATGACGAGAGCCTAACCCACCACCTGCCCAAGCGCGCGTGCGCTGGGGACTAGTCCGAGGCGCTACCAGATCCGCCGAGCTTGCCGCGGCCCAAGCGCAACAGGGCGGAGGCGATGGCGGGTCCTTCCTCCCCGAGCTCGTCGCGGAACTCATTGAGGATCGCAATTTCGCGGGTATGCACCAAACGGGTGCCACCCGAGCTCATTCGCGTCTTACCAATGGTGCGCGAAATGTCGGTGCGGCGCTTGATAGCGTCGAGAATAACGCGGTCGAGGCGGTTGATCTCTTCGCGGTAGCGCTGAATCTCGGCATCACTCAGCGGGTCATCGGTGCCCGACGGCATGCGAATGTCGAGCCCATTGTCCACGACGTTGGGGTCTTGGTGCTCAGGGCTCAAGCCAGAGTCTGCGTTGCCAGGATGTGAAGAGCTCATGACATCAGATTGTGCCACCATGCCGGGAGAAAAGGGGAATTACCAGCTTTCACGCCGACCAGAAGTGCGGTGAGGGGCAATGTCCGGTGGTGCTAGTAGGTTGGAGAGCATTATGAATAACACATCCCCTTTCGTCCCCCGTTCGTCTTCCGATTCTTCCACCGGCGGCCTGTTTCCCGCGCCCGGGAGCAACGTCGACGCCCCTTCCGGTCAGGGCTCTGATCCGTTGCTCGAGGGCTTAAATCCGCAGCAGGAAGAGGCCGTGACGCATTCGGGCTCGCCGCTGCTTATTGTGGCCGGCGCGGGCTCGGGCAAGACTGCCGTGTTGACCCGCCGCATTGCGTACCTTATGCGGGAGCGCGGGGTGGCCCCCTGGCAGATCCTCGCCATTACCTTTACCAACAAGGCAGCCGCGGAGATGAAGGAGCGCGTCGGCCAGCTTGTCGGCCCCGTCGCGGAGCGGATGTGGGTGTCCACCTTCCACTCGATTTGCGTGCGTATCTTGCGCAATAACGCCCAGCTCGTACCGGGCTTGAACACGAATTTCACCATTTATGACGGCGATGATGCCCGCCGGCTGCTCACCATGATTGCGAAGGACATGCAGCTGGATCTGAAGAAGTATTCGGCGCGTGTTCTGGCTAATCAGATTTCCAACCGCAAGAACGAGCTCATCTCCCCGGAGCAGGCGCGCGCGGAGGCAGAGAGGACGAAGAATCCTTTCGAGCTCACCGTGGCGAGCGTGTACGAGGAATATCAGCGCCGCCTGCGCGCGGCGAACGCGGTGGACTTCGATGACCTCATCGGGGAAGTAGTGCGCATCTTTAATCAGCACCCGCAGGTGGTGGAGTTTTATCGTCGCCGCTTTAAGCACGTGCTTATCGACGAATACCAGGACACCAACCACGCGCAGTATGCATTGGTCTCGGCTTTGGTGGGCCGGGGCGAGCTGCCGCCGGATGCTCCGGAACTGTGCGTGGTGGGTGATTCGGATCAGTCGATTTATGCCTTCCGCGGAGCCACCATCAGGAATATCCAGGAGTTCGAGCGGGACTACCCGCAGGCGCACACAATTTTGCTGGAGCAAAACTACCGGTCGACGCAGACAATTCTGAACGCGGCGAACGCGGTCATCGCGAAGAATGAGGGCCGCCGCGAGAAGAACCTGTGGACCGCCCACGGCCAGGGCGAACAGATCGTCGGCTACGTGGCGGATAATGAGCACGATGAGGCACGGTATATCGCCTCGGAGATTGATTCCCTGGCGGATAAAGGTACGGCGTATTCCGATATTGCGGTGATGTACCGCACCAACAATGCCTCCCGCGCGCTGGAGGATATTTTCGTGCGCTCGGGCATCCCGTACAAGGTGGTCGGTGGCACGCGCTTCTATGAGCGTCGCGAGATCCGGGACATGGTGGCCTACTTGCGCATCATGGATAATCCGGATGACACCGTGAGCCTGCGCCGAATCATTAACGTGCCGAAGCGCGCTATTGGTGATAAAGCGCAGGCGCAGATCGCCCTGCACGCGGAGAACCTTGGCGTGAGCTTTGGTGCTGCTCTCCGTGATGCGGCGGAGGGCAAAGTAGCCGGACTCGGCACGCGGGCAGTGAATGCCGTAACCAAATTCAACGAGATGATGGAAGGCGTACGAGCGCAGATCCCGGGCATGGTCAATGAGGTGACTGGCCAGCCGGATTTGGGGGAGTTGCTCAACGCGCTGCTTGACGCCACCGGCTACCGCGCGGAGCTCGAGAACTCCAACGATCCGCAGGATGGGGCACGCCTAGACAACCTCAACGAGTTGGTCTCGGTGGCCCGCGAGTTCAGCTCTGAGGCCGCTAATGAGATGGCATTCATGGGTGCGGACGCAGAAGAAGCACCCGAGCTAGCAGAAGGTGAAGCCGCGCCGGGCTCGCTTCAGGCGTTCCTTGAAAAGGTCTCACTCGTGGCGGATGCGGACCAGATTCCGGACCACGAATCCGGGGTGGTCACGCTGATGACGCTGCACACTGCGAAGGGCCTTGAATTCCCCGTCGTCTTCCTCACCGGCTGGGAGGATGGACAGTTCCCGCACATGCGCTCCCTGGGTGACCCGAAGGAGCTGAGCGAAGAACGCCGCCTAGCCTACGTGGGTATCACGCGTGCTAGGGAACAGCTCTACCTCACGCGCGCGATTCTTCGTTCGTCCTGGGGCAACCCGGTGACGAACCCGGCCAGTCGCTTCCTCGCCGAGGTCCCAGAGGACCTCATCGACTGGCGCCGTGAAGAACCAGACAGCTCGCTGTCTGGCGCGTGGGGCGGAGATGATTCCTACCAATACGGGCGAACCTTTGGCTCGGATAGCGGGTTCTTCCGTGGAGGCGGCTATGGCTCGCGGAGCGCTGCGTCTTCCCCTTCGCAGCGCTCGCGCAAGCCGGCCTCGGCAACGTCGATGCCGAAGAATAACCATCTCAATTTAGTTGTGGGGGACCGCGTCAACCACGCGAAATACGGGCTGGGCACGGTCATCGAGGCCTCCGGGACCGGCGCGCGGGCGACGGTCACCGTGGACTTCGGTTCAGCGGGCAAGGTTCGCCTCATGCTCATCGGCGGAGTGCCGATGGAAAAGCTCTGATGCTTTAGATGAGGATGCCGCGCTCGCTGAACCAGTCCACCGGATCGACGGCCGCGCCGCCGCCCGGGTGAACCTCGAAGTGCAGGTGCGGGCCGGTGGAGTGGCCCTCGTTGCCGATGACGGAGATTTGGTCGCCGGCCTCGACGCGATCGCCGACGTCGACCAGCAGCTGGTCGCTGGGCATGTGGCCATAGACGGTGATGGTGCCATCGTCGTGCTGGATGCGGATCCAGTTGCCAAAGCCTTGGGCAGCGCCGGAGGAAATGACCTCGCCGTCCATGACAGCGTAGATGGGGGTGCCAATGGGGTTTGCCACATCGATGCCGTTGTGGAAGGAACCCCACCGCGGGCCGAAGCCAGAGGTGAAAGTTCCGGAGGTCGGAAAGACCACGGTGTTACCGTCCGCGTCCTGGCCGCGAGTAGGGGTGAGGCCGGAGTGATCGCCCTGCGGGGCGAAGGCCTCGGCGAGACCAGGAATGCTGGAGGGATCGAGGACGATCTCGAAGCCGTCCTGCGTGGTGTTGACCTCTGGGACGGATGCCCCGTTGAGGGCACCGGCTGTCGAAATGAGCAGCCCCGAGACGGCTTTGAAGAGGTCGGCCTTGGATTCTTCCTTGACTTCGACGTCGGCAGCGGACGGGTCCTTGGAGGACCCGTCGGAGACGTCCACGCTTGCTGCCGGTTCGGCGGCGAACGCTGGGGTCGTCACGGTGGCGGTGCTAACCGCCACGGCGGCGAGTGCGCTGAGCGTGCGCTTCATAACTTCACGTCCTTAAGTCCTGCTGTGGCCCGCTGGGTATGCGGCGGAAGCCTGTGAGCAATAGGGGAGCGGCCGTATCAGCCGCAGTGCGCCTTAAAGCCTGCGACACGCCGGTGCGGTTGCAACCGAGTGCTGAGGCTGTGTGGCAACGAGATACAAACTATCCCGCGGGACCACCCTGCGCAACGCTTAAAAATGCAGGTAAATCCAGGAATTGTTCGAAAAACTATCGAACAGCCCAGCGTGTTGCGCGTGTGAAAGGAGTGAAAATTGTTACAGGGGTAAAGTAGAGGTTTAAAGAATGGGGGTGAGATTTGGGGGGTGAAAAGTGCAGCGCTCCCGGCCAATCTTTCAGCCGAGAGCGCTGGGGTTGTGGGCGCTGCTACTAGGTCAACGCTTTTAAGTTAGGGAACGTGATTCGCTGCGATCCCGCGCGGTGAGCGGGGCCGTTTTGTCGCTGCGGTTGATCGCAGCCGCGAGGGCGGCAGCCAACAGTGGCACGACGAGCACGGCGAGGAATTGCCACCAATCCGGGGTGAAGTAGTCCTGCGGGCGCAAGCCATGGAGCGGCGTCGAGAAAACGTATCCTGAGCTATCGGCAAAGAAGTACGTGCCGAGATGTCCGGCAACCACACCAAAGAGCATGCTTACGGTGGCCAGCATCCACGTCTGCCATGCTGCCACCTTGGACATCAGCGAAGGGTCGGCGCCGATGGATTGCAGCACGGTGCTTTCCTGGCGCATGCTGCTCGCTGCGTTGGCAATGATGAGTGCGAGCACGATGAGGCAGACGATCCCCATTCCGAGGCCCAGGTAGTAGCGGAAGCTCTCGGGAGTAGAGACGGCGAAGCTTAGCGAGTATTGCGATTGCGAGGCGCTCGCTGTCAGGTCTTGTAGCTCCTCACGCTCTGACTCGCTCGGTGGCTCGTCGAACGCGAGGGCTTGGCCCACGTAGAAGGGCTCCATGTTCAGCTTCTCTGCTGCCTGCTGGCTAATCAAGACCACGTCGCGGGCCGCGGTGGGTAGTGCCTCTACAACCGGCAGATCCGCGTCCTGTGCCCCGCTCGGTTCTTGGCTGTCAATGCGGTTATAGGATTTTACGGTCACCGTGCCATGAGTCTTATCGCCGACGTGGCTGCTGTGGGGAAGCACGATGCCGCCAGCATCCAACGTCTGTGCCGCCGCGCGGCGATCTTCCTCCGAGTCGAATTGCCAGAGCTCAAGCTGGGAAGAATCCGTTTGGGCCATCCCGCTTTGATAGATCAACGGGTTATAAGGAAATGACGTCATCAACTCGTGCGCACACTCCTGGCGAGCCTCTTCGGACTCATCGGTGCGCCGCCCCTGATTATCCACGAACACAGCCTTCTCAACCGGCTTGCTGAAATCGACCTGCTCGCATTGGTAATCAAATTCGGTGGTGAGTTCGTAAAAAGTGCCATCCTCCGGAAGGCTGAAAGACGTCGTCCACGAGGGGAAAGCATAGAAGGGGTAGGTGCGGGCGGTGGTGGTCTGCTGGATTGCCTCTATCGCCGCGCGTTCTTCTGGCGTAGAAACCTGCGCTGGTAGGTCAAAGGTCGTCTCCTCAATCAGCGCAGTAGTGGGCGGCATGACGAGTTTTTCCTCAGCGGTGGTCTTTGCGCTATCCGTCATGATGCCCACGCCAAACAGGGAGGCGACGAAGGCGACTGACACGAGAGCGATGGACGTCGGCAAGGCATGCATGCTGCGCCGAGTCAGGCCGCGTCCAGCCAGACGCAACGCGAGTGGGCCGCGGCGAGACAGCAGGGAGCATAGGAAGACCAAGGCAGGGGCAGACGCGGCAACTGCGATGACTCCGAAGAGGGCTAGCACCGTAGGGATGTACTGTCCCCAGGGGGTGAAGCTGAATAACACGAGCAGAAGCAGGAACGCAGGGCCGATGGCCATCCACCGACGGAAGCGCAAGAGGCGGTCGGGAGCGGCTCCCTGGATTGCTGTGGACAGGGCGCCACGTTGCGCCAACCACGCGGGAACGATGGAGACAATGACACAGCCTGCCACCGCCACGAGCCACGCGAGAGCAATCGCTAGGAAGGGCGGGCGTGCAGCAAAGTCCGGATAGCGGGCTGTCCACCACACCCAGGAGACCGTTAGGCCAACGATTGCGCCGATGGTGGCGCCGATTAGTCCCATCAGCAGGCCATAGGCCATCACTGCGAACATGATGTGGCGTGGTAATGCACCCTGGCTCGACATCAGCGCGTACAGGCGGGTATTACGTCCGGTAGCCAGCGTGAAGACGGGCGCGAGAAGGAAAAGGATGAGCAATCCGGCGATGGCGTAGAGGCCAACGAAGAAGAGCACGAAAAGAATGCTGCTCAGTATTCCGCCAAAGGAATCCGACTCAGAATCGGGTCGGTCCGTATCTCGCAGCTCCGGTGCCCAGATCTCCAGCCCGGCCTCACGGGCGCGGTCGGCATCCTCCTTGGTCAGCGGTGTATCGCCAACGATGACCCAGGTGGTGCGTGTCGCAAATGAAGGGTCGCTGAGAGCGTCATTGAGGGTGGGGGAGGTGACAAAGTCGTAGTTTTCGGGAGCAATGGCCGCGACCGTGACGTGGTGGTCACCGCTGAGGGCATTGGTGCGCACAGTGATGACATCCCCCACGGAGGCGTCGATCTTGCGCGCGGTTGAACGCGACAGAACTGCCTGGTTGGGGCCAAGATTGAACTTGTCGACGGCCTCCTGCGCCGGCTCTGGCGGATTCTCTGCGTCGAACTGATCTACCCAGGAGTTGGTTGACTTCCCATTATGGATTAGTGACGTGCTAGAAAAAGTGGCGACCGGGCTGACGCTGAGGCCCTCAGGAAGCACCTCGGCAGCCAAGCGTGGTACGTCTTCGTTGCTAATGTCCGAGCGCTCGGCGCTGATCTGCCGCTCGGGTGAGCTCAAGGCCGCGGAGAGCCGACCGGAGGAATTATCAAAGAGTGCCATTCCAATCACGAGTGCCACTGGCAGCGCGATGAGCAAAACGGCGGCTAGCGTGCGCCACGGGTGGCGCCACAGGTCGCGCCTCGTCGGGCGGGTGGCGGCATTAATGCCGGACATACTAACGCACCTCCTCGCCGGTTAGGCGCCCGTCGCGAACCATGACGACGCGGTCGGCCCAGCCCGCGAAACGCGGCTCGTGGGTGACCAGAATGCCGGAGGCTCCGGCGTCGATACGCGCACGCAGGACCTTCATGATCTCTTCGCCCGTCGAGGTATCCAAGGCGCCGGTAGGCTCATCCGCAAGCAGCACCTTGCGTGGCCCGATGAGCGCGCGGGCAATGGCCACGCGCTGGGCCTGGCCGCCGGAGATTTCTTCCGGGAAGCGGTCGATGGTGCCGTCGAGGCCGACCTCACTGAGAGCTTCCTCGGCGGCCTCGCGGCACTGCGCAGGCGAAAGTCCGTCCAGTTCGAGGGGCAGGGACACGTTCTCTCCCACGGTGAGGGAGGAGACCAAGTTGAAGTGCTGAAACACCAGTCCCAAGTGGCGGCGGCGGGCGATGGCCGCTTTAGCTTTGGAGAGCTGGGAGGCGTCGGCGCCGTCGAGAAGCACGCGCCCCGACGTCGGTGGCTGCAGCAGGCCCGCAACGTTGAGCAGCGTGGACTTGCCGGAACCGGAGGGGCCCATGACGGCTACCAGTTCGCCCGGCTGCAGCTGCAGGTTCACGGAATCCAAGGCGGTGACCTGGCGGGCACCGCTGCCGAAGACGCAGGTAATGTTTTCGAGCTCGAGAGGAAACGGCATGTGCTGGGTCGTGGGCGCGGAGTTGGGGGTCATCGCGGGTCCTCCTCGGTGGTGGTTGGGTTGGCTAGGGATTCCACGCGGTCGAGCCAGCGTGAGAGAGATTCCAGGTCGAAGATTTGGCGCTCGACGGCCAAGCGCTGGGCGCTGCGTTCCGCAGGCAACTCAGAGGCCTGACGGTTGAGCTCGCGCAGTTGGCGGACGGTGGCGAAGCGCTGGGCGTCGAGGACGGCAATGACGTCGACGTCGGAGCGTCGTGCGGCAAGCGATACTTTGAGCACGAGCTCATCGCGCTCGATGGCGTCGTTATGCAAGGTGGACATCCACCACTGTGAGAGTTCCTCGCGGCCAGCGGGGGTGATGGCGTAGCTAGTGGCGCGCCGCCCGGTCGGGCCGGTGAGCTCACCGTCGGTGGCGATGAGACCATCGCGCTCCAAACGGCTCAACGTTTGGGCGACTTGGCCCATGTTGAGCGGCCAGAGGTTGTCGAAGGTCTCGGCAAAGCGGTTTTTGATGTGGCTGGCAGTAGCGGGCTCTTCACTCAGCAGCGCAAGCACGGAATGTTTGACGGACATGGTCACCTCCTTGGTGGAGGGCAAGGGAGAAAATCTTTCGGTACATACCCAGTAAGTTACTGGGTAACCTTCTGTCCGGTCAACGGTTGGGGCAGGCGGGGGTGGAAGGTGGGGGAATGCACAAGGCGGTATAGGGCAACAGTGCCCTATACCGCCTTAGCGCTGGAGGAAGGATTTAAAAGCGTGGCTTAGCTGATGTTGATGCCGCGCTCTGCGAGCCACGGAATCGGGTCCACGGCGCCCTCGCCGGTGGGGTGAATTTCGAAGTGCAGGTGAGAACCGGTGGAAAAGCCCAGGGAGCCCATGCCGGCGATCTTCTGGCCAGCGTGGACGCGCTCGCCCACGGCGACGTCGAGAGTCTGCATGTGGCCGTAGACGCTCATGGAGCCGTCATCGTGCTTGATGCGGATCCACTGGCCATAGCCGGATGCCGGGCCGGAGTCGATGACGGTGCCGCCCATAACGGCGAGGATGGGGGTGCCCACGGCATTTGCGATGTCAATGCCGGAGTGGAAGGAGCCCCAGCGGGGGCCGAAGCCGGAGGTAAAAGTGCCCTCTGCCGGGCGGGCGATGGTCGGCGCGCGGTTGGCTTCATCAGCGGCGGCGCGGGCATCGGCGGCCTGGATGGCCTTATCGAGCTGCGTAGCTAGGTCGGCGACCGGCTTGGACTCGGCGATGGCGAGGATCTGCGGTGCTGCGTCTTCGACGGCAGCCTGCGCGTTCTTCAGCGGATCGGTATCTGCCTGCAGGGTGTAGTCGACGGACTGTGCCTTGGTTTCCCCGGCGCCAGCGGATTGGATGGTACCTGCTGCTGCGCCGCCAACGCCTGCGGTGGATACGGCACCTGCCGCAACCGTCATCACTGCCAGACGTCCCTTTGCGGTCTGTGCGGTCGTGATCTTGCGGTGGCGACCTACGCTTCGCTGAGTCTTGCTTCGCATGAACTCTTCTTCCGTCCTCACTTCACTATCGCCTACCCAGAATAAACGTTACGTTTCAATCTGGGTGGTTATCCGATTGTGACCTTCCTGTTACCAACGAGATGTAACAGTAGCGTCTCGGCGAATGCAGAGCAACCCAGATTGCGGTTTTCTTCTGGATATCTGGGAAGAGCCGCACATAATGAAACGACAGCTGATTCCTGTGAATAAAGTGAACGGCTCTCCGTGGTGTCGCCGGGGCTTTCCGTGGTCGGCATGAGTAGTGCGCACTCGTGAAGTTTTCCTTCGGGGGTGCACCGCACCATTTAGCGCTTACCTCGCCGCGCCACCCCCGGTGGGGGAGGGGGCCGTGGCAAAGTGGACGCCGATGAATAAGAACACGAGTCCCCAGTCCAGGTCGTCAGCTCGCCCACGCGCGCACGTGCGTGGGCGCGGTGATAGTGCTGAGCACTCTGAGCGCGGGCACCGCAGAGATCGCCGAGATCCAGCGCAGCGCATCAAAGGGGTCGAGTCCGACAAGGCTCGCGCCCGCCGCGCGCAGGCCCCGACCACACTCCGCGGGCGTATTCGCCGCATGCTCATCGTCGTCGGCGTTCCGAACCTCGTCGTCGTGCTGGGCATTCTCGTGGTCGCTATCGCGGCACTGCTTCTGACAAGTTCCCCGTCGGCGTGGTTGCCCACCATCGTCGGGGAGACGTGGATGGTCTTTAATCTTGCGCCTATTCGCGCGGGCGGTATTGACGTGGGATTTATCCCGGTTCTGCCTGCGCTGCTCCTAGCTTGGCTGGTGGGGCGGCGCGTGCGGGCGGCGGTTAAGGATAGGGCAAGCATTAATGACCTCATCGTGTTGAGCGCGTGCGTGTTGGCGGTTCCCTTAGTCCTTACTGTCATCGCATGGCTGATGCTGTGGGACGCTGGCAAGGTCTACGATGTTTCCCCTCCGGAGCTGTACCGTGTGCTTCCCCGCATGTTGTTATTGCATGCGGTCGCCCTCATCGGTGGAATGGGACCGCGCCTGTGGAAGGCCCTAGCCAAGCGCAGCGGTGTCCCCCGCGTGTTCGTCGATGCCGCCCAGATAGGCTTGAGCTACCTCGGATACCTTTTTGCTGCTGGTTTCATTCTCGTGGTGGTCTTGTGGGGAGTCGGTTGGTCGCGTCAATCAGAGATGCTCGCCGAGTATCCAGTCCTTAATGCACTGGGAACCGCCGGTCTTTTCCTGCTGAGCGTTCTCTATCTCCCAAACGCTGCCGTTGCTGCGGGAGCGGTCCTGAGCGGTTCGGAGCTGCATATCGGTGAAGGAACCAGCGTGAGCCTCTTTAGCGGCCACGTGGTTCCGCTTCCACCGCTGCCGTTGGCTGCCGCAGTTCCGCCATCTATCAATCCTTGGGCGGCGGTCTTGTTGATCATCCCAGCAGTTGCAGCAGTGGTGGCGTTTTACCGTCGCCGTGCACTGGCCTCCTTCCAGGTTGCGCTCGTGGCCACCGCTACCGCCGCGGTAGCCGCTCTCGTGGCTGTGTACGGCGTATCCGGCGCGCTGGGGGTGTACGGCTACACCGGTCCCGAGGTATGGACCGCGGTGGGCCTGAGCTGTCTGTGGTGCCTAGTCGTGGGGTGTGCATTCGCAACGGCACAGGCAGTGACATCGTGGCGTGCGCGCCGCGCGGCTGCCACGGAGGCTGCTCCTGAAGCGCCCGCAGAGACTGAAAAGACCGTGCACACACCCGTCAACACGGCGAATGCTGTGCCGGTTTCTGCCTTGCTTGACGACGTCCCCGACGCCGCCGTTGCCGCAGAGCCCACGACCGAGACCGAGACTGAACCCGAGGATGACGTGGACGAGGACAGCGAGCCGGAGGCCGAGGCCGAGCCTGAAGCCGAGCCTGAGGGCGGCAGCGATGCGGATGCTGAGGTGATTGACGCAGAAGTCGTCGAATCGGACGAGACCGAGGGGGACGACGAGCAGCCAGTCGAGGAGGCAGAACCAGAGGAAGAAGATGTGTTTGAGGCAGAGGACGAGGCCCCCTCTAAGGAGTAAAATTCCCCGGTTCAGGGCGGCAGCGGCTAGGCTGTAGCGCGTGACTACACCGCACCAGCCCGCTGCTTCTGCCCGCCTTAACGTCGTGGTACTTGTTTCTGGAACCGGCTCCTTGCTCCAGGCCATCCTCGATGGCCAGGATGAGCGCTATGGCGTCGTGAAGGTCGTCGCGGACGTGCCCTGTCAGGGCATCGAGCGCGCGCAGGCGGCGGGAATCGCCACCGAGGTCGTAGAGATGGGTGCTGACCGCACCGAATGGAATAAGCGTCTGGTTGCCGCAGTGGATTCTGCGCAACCAGACGTTGTTGTTTCTGCAGGTTTTATGAAGATCCTGGGGAAGGATTTTCTGGATCGCTTCGAAGGTCGCACCATCAATACCCACCCCGCGCTCTTGCCCGCCTTCAAAGGCGCGCACGGCGTGCGCGATGCGCTGGCCTACGGCGCCAAGGTCACAGGCTCGACCGTCCACTTCGTAGATGCCGGCGTCGATACCGGCGCCATCATTGCCCAAGAGCCCGTGCGGGTCTTGCCGGGGGATGATGAGGCCAGCTTGCACGAGCGCATCAAAGTGGTCGAAAGAGAACTCATCGTTGCCGTCCTTCGCGCCACGCGCGTGAAGGGCGAGGAACTCAGTATTCAGCTCTAACTACCTCTCATTACCGCAAGGAAGGCTTAAGTCCCCGTACCATGAGCGAAGATCGTAAGAACATCAAGCGCGCACTCATCAGCGTGTACGACAAGACCGGTTTGGAGGACCTTGCCCGGTCCCTGGATAAGGCCGGCGTGGAGATCGTTTCCACCGGTTCCACCGCGAAGAAGATCGCGGACTTGGGCATTGAGGTCACGCCCGTCGAGAAGCTCACCGGCTTCCCGGAATGCCTCGAGGGTCGAGTCAAGACTTTGCACCCGCGCGTGCACGCGGGGATCTTGGCGGATACCCGCAAGGAGGACCACCTGAAGCAGCTGGAGGAGCTGGAGGTGGATCCGTTCCAGCTCGTCGTGGTGAATCTGTACCCCTTCCGTGAGACCGTGGCTTCCGGCGCTGACTTTGATGGCTGCGTGGAACAGATCGATATCGGTGGCCCGTCCATGGTGCGCGCGGCTGCCAAGAACCACCCGTCTGTTGCTGTGGTCGTGGATCCGGCTCGCTACGGCGAGGTAGCTGACGCTGTGGCCAACGGCGGCTTTACCCTGGAGCAGCGCCGCGGTCTGGCCCGCGATGCCTTCCTGCACACCGCTGATTACGACGCCGCGGTGTCCGCATGGTTCGTCGATCAGCTCAGCGAGGGCGAGGAGACCACCCCGCTGCGCTACGGCGAGAACTCTCACCAGAAGGCAACCGTGACCCGCATCGGTACCACTGGTTTGGCCAACGCGAAGCAGTTCAACGGCAAGGAGATGAGCTACAACAACTACCAGGATGCCGACGCCGCCTGGCGCGCCGCCTGGGATCACGAGCGCCCGTGCGTGGCCATCATCAAGCACGCCAACCCGTGCGGCATCGCGGTGTCTGAGGAGTCCATCGCGGCTGCTCACCGCGCGGCTCACGCCTGCGACCCGATGTCTGCCTTTGGCGGAGTCATCGCTGTGAACCGTGAGGTCACCGTGGAGATGGCCGAGCAGGTCAAGGAGATTTTCACCGAGGTTATTGTGGCTCCGTCCTACGAGGAAGGCGCCATCGAGGTTCTCAAGGCTAAGAAGAACCTGCGCATCCTGCAGGCCGAGCATGAAGCACCGGAGAGCGAAGTTAAGTTCATCTCCGGCGGCGTGCTCACCCAGGAGCCGGATACCTACCAGGCAGAGGGCGATAACCCGGCCAACTGGACCCTGGCTGCTGGTGAGGCTCTGAATGAGTCCGACCTGGCGCAGCTGGAGTTCGCCTGGCGTTCCGTTCGTGCGGTGAAGTCCAACGCCATCTTGCTGGCCAAGGACAACGCCACCGTGGGCGTGGGCATGGGCCAGGTCAACCGCGTCGATTCCGCCAAGCTCGCGGTGGAGCGTGCTAACACGCTGGCCGACGGTGCCAACCGCACCGAGGGCTCCTTCGCTGCTTCCGATGCTTTCTTCCCGTTTGCCGATGGCCTGGAGGTTCTCCTCGACGCCGGCGTCAAGGCCGTGGTTCAGCCGGGCGGCTCCATCCGCGATGAAGAGGTCATCGAGGCCGCCAAGAAGGCTGGCGTGACCATGTACTTCACCGGCACTCGCCACTTCTTCCACTAAGCCTGGCAAAGGCGCTGCCATGGGCAGCACACAGCCGCTTCCTTCATTCCTGCGCACCACTGCGCGGGAAGGGGAGGCGGCTTTCGCATGCACGGAAGCTTTTCCCTCGAGGACAACAACTGCCCTAAACGACGAAGTTATGCGCCGCCACGCGGTCAGAGGCAATAACTTTGGCAACAAGGGCAGCTTCGGCGCCACGGCGTGATGACCCGGCGGTGCGCGCTACTGCGCGTGGAGGGAAGCCACCGCGAAGCCAGAGTTGTCCGCGGGATTGCCGCGGGCGTCCTTATAAGTAAAAGTAAAGCGCAGTTCCTGGTGGTCTGCGATGTTGATGGGCATTTCGAGAGCTTCCTCTGCTGGAACCTCGAAGGAGGCCAGCTCAGCACCGTCAGCGCCGTTGACGGTAACGGTGGCACTGGCAACGTTCGTATTTGCGCGGTCATCGCTAAATCCAAAGACAGCGATAAGTTGGCTGTGTCCTTCGCTCAGCTGCACGTCAGCGATGTTGGTGCTGCCGGACTGCGAGACATAGGAATCCGGGAAGAACGTGCGGGCAATGACTACGCCGCCTGCTTCCAAGTCGGTGTCGATGCGCGCGGACGTGGTGATTGGAGCTCCCGCGAGCGAGGCGGTCGTCGTCGGCTCAGAGGAGGCACCGGTCTGCGAATCGTCGGAGGATTCGCGGCCCCAGATAAACCACGCGCCCACACCGAGGACCACAGCCAGCACGATGAATAGGGAGATCAGCGCCGCAATAGCGCCGCTGAATCGTCCCTTGCCTTGTGGAGGAGCAGGCGCGGAGTACTGGGACGGCTGGGGTTGGGGCGGCGGCGTGGGCGCGCCACCACCGAAGGAAGGCTGCGCCGGGGTGCCAGTGGGCTGCCCACCAAACGGCGGTGTGTTGCCAAAGCCACTCGGGCGAGCCTGTGGCTGGCCGGGTGGAACGGGAGAACCGCCGGGGCGGCCAAACCCGGGGGAACCGAAGCCGGAAGGGCCGGAGTTATGCGGCGGCGTGCCCGAAGGGCCGGTAGGAAAAGTCATGGCGGGAGAATAACAGCCTTTCCGTGCGCAGGAAGGTGGAGTATAAGAGGTACCTCTAACAATCTAAACTCTGTGACACCGTCTGTGTGGTGTGAGGGACACTCCCGTGGGAGTACTCCCCGCCACGTTCGAACGCCACCGTCACCAGTGCGGCTGTGTAAAGATAGTAAAGATAGAAACGTGCCCACAGGGCGCACTTGACATGTCTAGATCTACGGAGGCCCCGGTGACTGATTCAGATCGCAACCACGGATTCGGCTCCCAGCACTCGCAGGGAAATGGTGGCCAGCCACAGCCTTCCCGCAAGGAAACTCACCCGGACACTGTGGATTTTGAGGCCCCGCCCACCCAGGAACGCCCCGTGCACCCTCGGGCCTTCCCACAGGAAGGTGAGCGCAATTACTCCAACCCCTTCGCCCACTCCGGAGCGCAAGGCAACTACGCCCAGCAGCAGTTTCCCACCCAGCAATTCCCGCCCCAGTCAGCAGCGCAGGGCGGCGGCCAGTACGAACAACAACCGGTTGCCTATTCCACTGCCTACCCGGAGAGCGCGCCGGCGCACCGTGGTTCCGGCAACGGCGGAAAGTATGTGCTCATCGCCGTGCTGATCCTGGCGGTGCTGCTCGTCATTGCCGCGCTGGCCTACCTTATCTTTTTCAAAAATAGCGGCACGGGAACTCAGGCTGATGCGCCCCTGACCACCGCGGCGCAGCTCACCGAGGACAACGACGACACCCAAGAGACGGTTTCTGCGGCGGATGAGGCGGAAAAGACCACGGAGGAAACTACGACGAGCTCCGCCTCACAGAAACGCCCGGAGCACCCCGACTTGCCTGCGGGGGCGATACCGGCGAACGACGCCGCGCGGAAAAATGAGCCCGGCGGCAACTTCAACAGCGTCTACCGCGGCACTGAGGTGACGTCGGAGCCATTCGCCAACGCTGTGCGGGACGAGTACGTCAAGCACTGGGTGGATACCCATGAGTATGACGCCACGATTGAGGCCTACAGCCCAACCACCAAGCAGAACTACACAATGGATTGCTCCGATAACGGTGAATTTGTCACCTGCAAAGGTGGCAACAATGCGGTTGTGTACATCCTCTAATACGCAGGCGGTCAACGATGAAACAAGCAGCAGCACGAGTGGTGATCGCGGGGATTGCGGTGGCGTCGCTAAGCGCCTGCACCATCGGCGATGTCTCCGCGCCGGAGCAACCCACGGCAGCGAGCAGCCCCCAGCCCACCCTGCCTGAGTCCACCCCCGAAAAGGAGCCACCCGTGATTGAGGCCTCCGACATCCACGAAGCCCTCGAAGCCATCGCGGCCGACAACCCGGGGACCGGAATCGCGGTGGCCGGCGCAGATACCGTCGCCGCAGCAGGCATCACAGACCCGCAGTCCGCATGGTCCACAGCGAAGGTGCCGCTGGCCATTGCCGCCGAGCGCGCCGGCGTGGCCGATCCGGAGACCGTGTCGCGGGCGATTACCTTTTCCGATAATGCCGCGGCCGATTCCCTCTGGGAGGCACTCGGCGGGGGAGAGCACGCCGCGCAGGCAACCCAGGAGATCATTGGCACGGCTACTGTCCCCGCCACGCCACCGCGCCCCGGCTTTAGTGCATTTGGCCAAACGCAGTGGCCGGTAGCCGAGCAAGCAGAGTTTGTCGCCGCCCTGGGATGCCAGCAGGGCACTGATCCCGTTCTGGCAGCCATGGGACAGCCCGATCCCGCACAGCAGTATGGGCTGGGCACCCTCGAAGGATCAGTCATGAAGGGCGGCTGGGGCCCAGCCGAGGACGGGGCCTATGAAGCCCGCCAGATGGGGCTTGTCTCACTGGGCGGGCACACGGTGGCGGTGGCCATCTATGCCAAGGCCGAATCCGGGGACTACGGAGAAGCCCAGCAGATGCTCACGCGCCTAGTCAAGCAGCTCGCCGCCGCCGAGGTGGAATGGCCCGATGCAGGCTGTCAGCAAGGCGCGGTCTAAGGACCCCTAGCGCGGCCAGTAATCCTCGAAGGTCCCGGCCTCGCCATCGATGTCATAGTCCGTGCCGCGGATGGTGAGTACGGAACCGGTGTCCTCGCCGCTGGTGGGGTCGAGGATGGAGGCGGTATAGGAGCTGCCCTCACCCCGGGCCGGTCCGAAAGCGGCACCGTTAGACCACACGCCGCGGTAGAAGAGCGAGTCCTGCTTTTCGCAGATAACGATGTGCGAAACCGGATCGGAACCTGCGGCGGCGAAGACCATGTCCTCGCCCTGCTGGCAACGCGCCTCCGGGTAGTCGGACCAGCCGGCCGCGGTTAGGCCCTCTGGGACGTCAGCAGCTCCAGGGCTGGCTGAGGTCTCTGGTGCTTCCTCGCTCGGCGCGCCTTCCGTGTCCTCTTCTTCGTCGTCTTCTGGTGCGGTTTCTTCCGCGGAGGATTGCGCTTGCTCCGAGGATTCGGCGGTACTGGGGGTTTCCTGGCCGGTGGAGCGGACGTGATTCCAGATCACGGCACCGGAAATCAGGAGTGCGATAAGGATGGCGATCGCGCAGATGATCGGAACGAGGTTGCGCTGGTCGGGCTGGGTCTGCTGAGGCCCGCCGTGCACAGGGCTCGTGTGCTCGTAGGGGTTAGTGCCAAATCCTGGGGTGGTCATAGGGTCCTTGGAAAACTATAGAGAACAACAGGTAGCATAACTGGCTCCCGCATGCCTGACTGAACCACGGTGAAGTCCCCTCCATTTGGGGGCGATGGGACATGGCACCCTCATGCTTGGTTGTGCATATGGTGCAATGGGGCGGTGACTAATTCCTACTTCGTGCAATGGCTGACCCAGCAGAAGCGGTACACCAACGTGTACCTGCTGGGTGAAGGCGGCATGGGGCAGGTCTTCCATGCCACCGATCCGGATCTTTCTCGTGAGCTTGCCGTCAAGGTGCTGCTGGATGATGTCCGCGATGAAGCCTCCCGCGCCCGCTTCAACAACGAAATGAAGGCGCTGACCAAGATTGGCAGTCACCCGGGAGTGGTCCAGTTCTATTCCAAGGAGTCCACGCCGCGCGGTGACGACGTCATGATGATGGCGTTCATCGACGGCGGAACCCTGGCGCACGCCATCCGGGAACGCGCGCAGGAAGGCCGGGGGTTTAGCGTGGCTGAGGTGGTCTACTACCTCACGCCGATTGCTTCGGCGCTGGACTACATGCACCACGAGCTACATCCCGGGTGGGTACACCGCGATATCAAGCCCGCAAATATCCTGTTGCGCAAGACCCCGGGCAGCCTGCCGCCTGCCGTGCTCAGCGATTTCGGGATCAGCATCGAAGAGGGGCAATCCCGTCTGACGAAGGTTGGCCACATCGTGGGCACTGAAAAGTACCTGGCCCCGGAAAATAATGGTCATGCCTATGGCGATGACGATATGTCGGCGCGCGCGGATGACTACTCGCTAGCGCTTATTGCATTCGAGATGCTCACGCTGCATCACCTTAAGGACACGATGCCGCGCAGTGAGTGGGAAGGGCAGCGGCGCATCCCGGACTTGTCTAGTGATGCTTTCACGACGTTCCTGGCGAAGGACACCGCACGGGTGGTGACTCAGGTGCAGACTGTCCTGAACAAGGCGCTGGATAGCGTGCCCATGCAACGCTATGCGCGCGCCCGGGATTTCATTGCCGCGCTTGACGACGTCTCCCGTTCCCAGCCCACCACCAACCAGGCGACGGAACCCGCGCAGCCACGGCAGGCAAAAACCCCTGGGCAGCCGACGCAATACTGGCCGCGACCTGCCGGTTCCTTTGGGTCTGTCGAGCAGGCTATGCCGACCGGTTTTGTAGCTCCCGCTAACCCTGTCGCCTCACCCGGGACGGTATCTCCCTCCACGCCGGTGACTCCTGCGGTACCGGGGGCTACCGTTCACAAGCGTGCCGCGGCAGAGCCTAGAGCTGCCAAACCAGCCACCATGGATAATCAGAACGCTCTGATCATCACAGTCACCGTTGTTGTCATCATCCTCATTTTCGTGGTGACATGGGCCATCGTGTCCTAGTCCCCAACAAGCTGGGGCAAGCGGCTTGTCCCCGCAGTACTGTGGTGAGAGTCGCTACACTGTAGGGCATTGTTGAGGCATATCGCCGAGCCGAACGGCGATGTGCGCGAATTGTCCAGCCGCCTACGGAGGTGTCCATGAGCCAGCAACAGCCACTCCCATCGCACGACGCGCCCCGGGGGCCCAGGCTGCGCATCGATGACCTGATCGGCGGCGTACTGGTCATGGCACCAGGCGAGGAAGTAGTCGTCGGCCGCGCTGGTGACTTCCGGATCGGCGAGGGGGATCTCACCCTGCACCGTCAGCTTTTCCAACTGTGGTACGGCGGTCAAGGCTGGATGATCTGCAACGTAGGCAGCCACATTCCGCTGCGCATCGAGCTGCGCGGGGTTAAGGGTTTCTCCCGCATCGATCTCGGCCCGCGCTCGGTGGCGGCCGTGCCGCCGGGCCCGTCACGAATTACGTTTGAAACCCCGGAATGCCCTTATGAGCTTTACATCGATGTCGAAAACAGCAACTACTCGCGTCGGACTAAGCGCGAGCAGGACCTCGATGAGGAGCGCACCCGCACCCGCCATGTGCCCAACGATGAGCAGGAGGAGCTGCTTTGCCAGCTAGCCAGCTACCTCAAGAAGCCGGGCTCAACTGATGCCGATATTCCCTCGGTGCGCGAGATTGCTGAGGCTCTGGACTGGACCGAAAAGAAAACCAACCACAAGATGGATCGCCTCGTGGACAGTCTTCGGGCGGACGGCGAAAAGGCCTATAAACCGTATAAGACCTTCTTGGCGCATTACGCCATCCGGCACGGTCGTTAGCGCGTCGTCTTCTTACGGTCGGCCGCGGCAGCGGCGGCTGCCGAGATGGAGTCGTTGCGGTTCTTCAGCAGCTCCAAGGTAGTGGCTTCGGCGTTGTCGGGAGGGGTGGTGCCGAGGACTGCTAGGGCGGCGTCGGCAAGCATGGCGGATTGCTCCGGCACGCGCTGCGAGGCGTCGAAAGGCGCGGTGCCATCGTTGGGGCGCATCTCAATGACGGAAAGCGCGATGTGGAAAGGCAGCTCCACGCGCGGGTCATCATCACCAACAATGCCAGCGGCGGCAGTGCGGAAGTGATCCTTGAGGCGATCACGCTGCTCGTGGTACTCGCCGAACTCCGGGGAGTTAGCCACCGGAAGCTGGTACAGGCGGCCCACGTTCCACGCCGACGTCAAGAGCAGGCGGGACTCCGCGGCCACCAGGGACCACAGGCGCTGCGCCGGCGCTGCATCCGAGGCCGCGAGCTCCTCCGCCAGCTCGAGTGAGGGCTCGATGGTGGAATTCAGCAGCGTGAGGAAGATATCCGTCTTGGAAGGGAAGTGATAGTACAGCGATGCCTGCCGGATGCCGACGGCATCGGCGATCTGGTGCGTCGAGGTTGTCGCAAAGCCCTGGGTAGTGAAGAGCTCGGATGAGGCATCCAGGATTTCCTCGCGCGCGGTGTTTCCCCGGCGGCGTGGGCTATTCTTCCTTGGCCTGCCAACGCTACCTGCCATGAGGCGGACTCCCTTCGATAAAACTCATGTAATAACTGACAGCAAGTCAGTAATCGTACACCCCGCCGCGAACGGCGTTCGTCAAAGCGTAGCTTTGACTTCAGCTAACCACATTACCGTGCCGGATCATTATGGATTCGACGGCAGCGGAGACTGTGCGGCACGCCGAGCCGTAGGCGGTGCGGTCCAATGGCGGAAGGTCTTCGAGAATAACGCTGTGCTTGTCGACGCCGTCGTACCACCGCCCCAATTCCAGCGCGATTCCCGTGCCCCACGCCAGGCTCAGGCCTTCTGCCTCGGCCGAGGTGAGCAATTCGCGCTCCACGCCAATGGCAAGGCGGTCAGGGGTGGGCCGAGGTGCCGGCGCTGCCCAGCGGGCGATGGCCGAAACGGGGGCGAGTAGGGAACGGCGAATGGACACCTCGGCGGAGCGGTCCGGCAGCCCATCCACGAGTTTGAGGGGCGCTGGGCGCTGCGAAACAGCCTCGGCATAGAGTTCCTCCTCGCCGCCGGTGCCCAGCGGCAGGCCGGCATCAGCGCGGGTTGAGGCGCATTCCTCCACCGCGCCGCAGGGCAATCCGGCCTCGATGATGACTTGCTCCAGCTGCTCGTCGGCGCCCAGCCAGGTGATGGGAAGTGAGGGGAGAAGATCCCCGCGGGCGGCAGCGCCTGTCAGCCGCACAGGGCTAGCCAGACCCGGGGAGCGAACAATATCGGTGACCACGCGGGAAAACCACGCCGCAAGCTCGACCCCGTCGGTCCGGTGGGCGGTGGCATTGCGCAGAAGGTCCTGGGCTTCTTCCAATAGTCCACGCGCGTGGGCGGGGGAGTGGCAGTGGGCGGCCAGTTCACTGAGATCAGTGAGGGATTCGTGCAGCGGCATCAGGTGTTAATTGCCTTTCCGTCAGGGGCTTTCTAGCTCTTCAATGTAGCACTGGGAATTTGTGGGGCGGCAGAGCAACCGCCCTAGCCGCGAAAACGACGACCGCCGCCTGCCTGCCCCGAGAGGGGGAAGGAGGCGGCGGCCTGAAAGCTCTTTTGTCCTGTCCTAGTGAGTCACGAGTACAGCGGCAAAAGTGCGCTGTTGAAACCAGCTAGTGTTTAGCGGGACGTGAACGGCAGGAGAGCCATTTCGCGTGCGTTCTTGACGGCAGTAGCAACCTGACGCTGCTGCTGCGGGGTCAGACCGGTGACGCGACGGGAGCGGATCTTGCCGCGGTCGGAGATGAACAGACGCAGGGTCTTGATCTCCTTGTAGTCAACCTTCTCAATGCCCTCGGCCTTGAGCGGGTTCTTCTTCGGGCGGCGGGTCTGCTCCATACGGAACTTCTTGTGGTTATTACGCTTGACAGCCATTGTATGGGTACCCCTTTACCAGCTGGACTTGCGAACGCCCGGCAGCTCACCACGGTGAGCCATGCCGCGCATACGGACACGGGACAGACCGAACTTGCGGAGGTAACCGCGCGGACGTCCATCAGCGGAGTCGCGGTTACGGACGCGGACGCGGGCGGCGTCGCGCGGCTGACGGTTCAGCTCGAACTGCGCCTCGAGGCGCTCTTCGTCCGGGGTGTTCGGGTTCTTGATGATTGCCTTGAGCTCAGCGCGACGCTCCGCGTAGCGGGCGACGATTTCCTTGCGCTGCTCGTTCTTGGCGATCTTTGACTTCTTAGCCATAAATTATCGCTCCTCGCGGAATTCGACGTGCTTGCGGACGATCGGATCGAACTTCTTCAAGGTGATGCGATCCGGGTTGTTGCGCTTGTTCTTACGGGTCACGTAGGTGTAACCGGTGCCCGCAGTGGACTTCAGTTTGATGATTGGACGGATGTCATTACGTGCCATCTTTAGATCTTCTCCCCACGTGCGCGAATCTTAGCCACGACGGACTCGATGCCATCGCGGTCGATGATCTTCATGCCCTTGGTGGAAACGGTCAGGGTGATGGTACGGCCCTCAGAGGGCAGGTAGTACCGACGACGCTGCACGTTGGGGTTCCAACGGCGCGAGGTGCGGCGGTGCGAGTGCGAGACCTGCTTGCCGAATTCCGGCTTGCGGCCCGTTACCTGGCAAATAGCCGACATGGGTCTTCTTTCTCCTAGCCGCCCACATCGAAAGCGACTAACGGAGGCCTATTTCCGCGGTGAGGCGCGGCGCTCGAAAAAGTGAGGTTGAGCAGGAGGCTTAATCCGTTGAACACCAGTTGATGGGGGCGTAAAACGATTACTTTGACAACAGCAAGGGGAAATCTTACATGCCACAGCCTGCAGAACCTAATCACCGCCGGCATGCGGGCCGGTGTGGATACCTCTGATCTATACCTGATCTACGGCGCGTTCCTGCCGAAGGGGCAGGTGAGGGGTGTGGTTGTGGATTCTGTCCGTCGGAGCGCGGCGGTGGCGGCCAGAGCGATTTCGGTTTTAATGCTGGTGGCCTGTAGGATATGTCAAGTTGTCGGCACGAGCCGCACAGTTTGTAAGTATAGAGACCCAACTCGGGCACGATCCTTTCACACTTCCTTCTATGCCGGAGAAGTGTTGCGGAAGGAACCGACCCGTAGTTCAACCCTGAGGGAATCGACATATGAAGAAAGATATCCACCCGGATTACCACCCGGTGGTCTTCAAGGATGCCGGTACCGGCCACTCCTTCCTGACCAAGTCCACCGCTACCTCCGATCGCACCGTTGAGTGGGAAGACGGCAACGAGTACCCGCTCATCGTCGTTGACGTCACCGCTGAGTCCCACCCGTTCTGGACCGGTGCCCAGCGCGTTATGGATACCGCTGGCCGCGTTGAGAAGTTCAACCAGCGCTTCGGTGCAATGGCTCGCCGCAAGAAGAAGAACGCGTAAGGAGGATAGGAAAAGATGGCAACTCCTAAGTTTAAGAAGTCCCGCGCGAACACCCACTCTCGCCGTTCCCAGTGGAAGGCTGACAACGTCGCCCTCCAGGAAGTCACCATCGACGGCCAGACCGTGCGCATCCCGCGCCGTCTGGTGAAGGCCGCCAAGCTCGGCCTGGTCGACGTGGAGCAGTTCTAAGGCTTTCTCAGCCTCAAGGCTGCAATTATTGCCCCGAGGGATTCACTCTTTCTAAGTGAATCCCTCCGGGCATTTTTTGTTGGCCTAGTTGCGCGCTGCAGTGACTCATTCACGAGGCTGCAGTGCTTGGCTACGGTGCCTTTTTGTCTGGGCGTTCGCTGATGCCAAGGGTAGCGGGGTGAATAAAATCTTAAGGGGTAATTTAAGGGGGCGAAAGAACTAGGCCCACTTCGTGAATGCGCCTTAGATAGGACATAATTGGAAACATGAAGATTCTTGTCGTGGATGACGAGCAGGCCGTACGCGAATCGCTTCGCCGCTCCTTGAAGTTTAATGGCTACGACGTAATGTTGGCCGCCGATGGCGTAGAGGCCGTCGAGATGGTCCACAGGGAGAACCCAGGGCTGCTCATCCTCGATGTGATGATGCCGAACATGGACGGCTTGGAAGTCTGCCGAACCTTGCGCAGTGAGGGGTGGGACCGTCCAATCCTCGTGCTCACGGCTCGTGATGGCGTGTCCGACCGCGTTGCAGGGCTCGATGCGGGTGCCGACGATTACCTACCCAAGCCTTTCGCTCTTGAAGAGCTTTTGGCTCGTGTTCGTTCCCTAGTCCGTCGTGCTGCTGCGGAGTCGATCAGCAAGCAGCAGCCCGTTGAAACCCAGCTGAGCTTTGAGGACCTCAAGCTCGATGCCGATACGCGCGAAGTCACCCGTGGTGACCGTCAGATTTCCCTGACGCGCACCGAATTCGCCTTGTTGCGCTTGCTCATGGAGAACCCGCGCAAGGTGCTCTCCCGCAACACCATCTTGGAAGAAGTATGGGGCTATGATTTCCCCACCTCCGGAAATGCTCTCGAGGTGTACATCGGCTACCTGCGTAAGAAGACCGAAGAAGATGGCGAGCCGCGTCTTATCCACACCGTGCGTGGCGTCGGCTATGTCATGAGGGAGGCTATCGCGTGATTTTGCGGAGGCCCGCGCCTGACGCGGTGCCTTCTGAAGACCTAGATTCCACGGCATGGTTGGGCCTGTCAGGTCGTCGCGGCTGGGCTTCGCGGGCGCCGCTTCGGTGGCGCCTTTCTTTGGTTACTGGTGTCGTTGTCGCCGTCTCGGTGGCAGTGATGACGTTGGTGACCTACTGGTTGGTTGCGGCGTCGATGACGGCGAGCGTCGACAAGCAAATCATGCAGCAAGCGGACGTGCTGATGGAGCAGGCACAGGATCCGCGCTTCGTGGAGAATATCGATCAGGAGATCGCTTCTTTTAAGCTCTACAATCCTTCGACTCGGGTCTCTATCTCTCCGCCAGCAGCTACCTTTTCCTATGGTGACGCCTTGCCGGTGGGTGGGGACTTTAAACCGGACGGGGACACCATGGAAAGCTCCATCCGTACCCTGGGTGGTGAGCGCGTGCTGGCCAAGTCCCAGGAAGGTGGCGCCACGGTAGTCCTGGCCAAGGACCTTGGTCCCACGGAGGAGATTGTGTCCGCGGTGGGCTCCGCGCTGCTGATTATCGTGGCCTTTGGCGTGCTGCTTTCCGTCTTCGCGGGAATGGTGGTGTCCAAGACCGGCATGGAGCCGATCGCTCGCCTCAAGCGGGCTGCTGATTACGTGACGCAGACCAATGACCTGCGGCCGATTGCCGTGGAGAGCAACGATGAAATGGCACAACTTACTGTGTCCTTTAACCGAATGCTTTCCGCCCTGCAGCACGCGCGCGTGCAGCAATCACAGTTTGTGGCTGATGCCGGCCACGAGCTTAAGACCCCGCTGACGTCCATGCGGACGAACATTGAGCTTCTCATGATGCTCAATAAGTCCGGTGGCGGGTTTGGCATCAGTGAGGAAGACCGGCGCGACCTCGAAGATGACGTAATGGCGCAGATGTCGGAATTGGCCACCCTGATCGGTGACTTGGTTGACCTAGCGCGCGAGGACGCCACTGAGAAGGAGCCGGAGCCCGTTGAGCTGCACGAAGTGTTGGAGAATTCGCTCAACCGCGCCAAGCGCCGCCGTCCTGACGTGGACTTCCGCGTGCGGTTTATCCCGTGGATGATCGACGGCGATCCTTTTGCGCTGGGCCGTGCCACCCTCAACCTTATGGACAATGCTGCGAAGTGGTCCCCGCCGACGGGGACCGTGCGCGTGTCCATGCGGCAAATCGCCCCTGACAAGGTGCGCCTGCGCGTTGACGATTCTGGCCCCGGCATCGCTCCGGAGGAACGGGACAAGGTATTTGAGCGCTTCTACCGTTCTGCTGAAGCCCGTGCCATGCCGGGATCAGGATTGGGCCTAGCAATCGTGAAATCCGTGGTGGAGAGGCACAATGGAGAGATCACCATCAAGGATTCCGCGGACGGCGGAACGCGCATTGAGGTTATCCTGCCCGGGCACCCCACCGAAGGTGATGCCTTGGTGGACGGGCTGGAAGACTTGCCCTACGATTTCCAGCCCGAACTCTCCGCTGAGCAGCAGTCAGCGGGGCAGCTACAAGACCCCGCGGTGAGCCAACCGAAAGAGCGCAACGACCGTGGCCATATCTTTGCGGAGCGGTGGTTCAATCAGGGCTAGTGTGCCAGGGATCACCCCAGCTCAAGGCGCACAGGAAACGTCCAGCTTCTCGTAGCACACTGGCAGATTAGTATCAGATACGCGCCAGCGCGATGGTGCACACTACCTGACATGAATATGAGGAATTCGAACATGGATAACCCCATGGATAGCCCGCAGAACTTTGACGGACGGGGACAATCACAGCAGCGAGGCGAGGTACCTTCTGCGGGAAGTGAATCGAATGGCTGGAATCAGCCGCGGTCGGATACATCGAGGCAAGGCGGACAGTCGCCCTACGGAAGCCAGGCGGGGCAGGGAGCCCAGGCTTCTTCTTTTGGCAACCAGCCTTCCCAGGCGCCTTACGGGGCGCAGGCGCCGTATGGCGGTTCGAATTATGGATTCGGTCAACAAGGTCAGCAGCGTTTGGCAGCACAGCAGCCTTCGGCAGGGCAGCACTCGCAGGAGGGAACACAGCCTTATGCCGGTCAGCGCTACACTGCGGCGCATGCTGGTAATCAGAACCAGTTCTTCGCGGGCCAAGAGGGGGCAGGCGTACGGGTCGTGGAACCGAGCGATGAGCCTAAGGCCAAGCGCAAGGTCGGCCTGGGCACCGCGCTGTCCATGATGCTCGTAGCCTTCATCGCTGCCGGCGGTGTTACCGGCGTGGTGGTCGGAACGGTGGGCAAGGACAAGTCCTCCACCTCGACGGTCAATGAGGTCTTGGAGCGCCAGCCGGTGGCCAACAGCACCGGTAAAGAGCCTGCCGACGGCTCCGTCGAGGACGTGGCATCGAAGGTACTTCCAGCAGTGGTATCCATTTACTCCATTACCCGCTCCGGCGGTGCCGAGGGCTCGGGCTCGATTATTTCCCCGGACGGCTACGTGTTGACCAATCACCACGTCGTCGCCGGCGCGGATCAAGGCGGGCGCTTGGAAGTGACCATGAATGATGGTTCCCGCCATAGCGCCACGTTTGTGGCCTCGGATGCGACCACGGACGTTGCTGTCATCAAGATTGATGACGTTAACGAGCTTCCCTTCCTGCAGTTCGGTGATTCGGACGCTGCCGCGGTGGGGCAAGAGGTCGTTGCCGTCGGTTCCCCGCTGGGACTCAACGCTACGGTGACTTCCGGAATTGTCTCGGCCAAGAACCGTCCCGTCCGTGCTTCGCAGGAAGGTGGGGAGTCCTCGCTGATCGACGCCATCCAGACCGACGCCGCCGTCAACCCAGGCAACTCCGGTGGTCCCTTGGTGGACATGGAAGGCAACATCATTGGAATGAACTCGATGATTGCCTCGCTATCGGGTAGCTCGAATTCCGAGGGCGGTTCCATCGGTCTGGGATTCGCTATTCCCTCCAACTTTGCCAAGCGGATGGCCGATGAGCTCATCAACAATGGCAAGGTCAAGCACCCAACCTTGGGCGTTAAGGTCCGCGCGCAAAGCGACACCCTTGGTGCGGAGATCGTCGATGTAGAACGCGATAGCCCAGCCGATAAGGCAGGGCTCAAGTCTGGTGACGTGGTCACCCGCGTCAACGATCGGCTTATTGAAAGCTCTGATGCCCTCATCGCGGCAACCCGTTCCCAGGAGTTCGGCGCGACCGTGACCCTGGAGGTACGGAGCCGAGACAGCGAAGATGTGAGAAAGGTAGAGGTAACTCTGGCAAGCGAGTAAGTTAACAAATACTTGGGCGGTGCGTGAGCGCCGCACGAACACCGCACCCTGAGACCTTGTGAAGAAACCACTACCGGAAGATTCCGCCCCTATCTTTAAGGAGAACCTCCGTGGCAGAAAACACCGACGCAACTGAGTTGCTGGGGCGCGATGCCTCACGCGAACTCGATGATGTCACCGAACCAGATGACGCCTTCCTCATCGCGAGCGAACAAGAACAAAGTGTGCAAGCACCGCGCCGCGCGCTCGTCGTCATCGTTACCGACCACCCAGATGATGCAGCGCAGGACACGTCGCGCTTGGCGGGCGAACTGTTGGCTGAAGCTGATTTCACCGTCGACGGCGCAGTAATCGTTCGTTCCAAGAAGTCCAAGATCCGGCAGGCGATTGAAACCGGCGTGGTCGGGGGCGTTGACTTGGTCCTCACGATTGGCGGCACGGGCGTTGGCCCGCGCGATAAGACCCCAGAGGCGACTCGCGCGGTGCTGGACCAAATGGTCCCTGGCGTGGCCCAGGCCCTGCGCTCCTCCGGCCAAGCATGCGGTGCGGTGGATGCGTGCACATCCCGCGGCATTTCGGGAGTGTCTGGTTCAACGGTGATCGTCAACGTCGCGTCTTCCCGCGCGGCGGTACGTGATGGCATGGCTACGCTGACCCCCTTGGTGCACCACCTCGTCGATCAGCTGCAGAAGTCCAGCGTCTAATGGCTGATTCCACACCGCGTACCCCGCGGGCGCGCCGTCGCGTGAAGCGTCCGTCGACGGCCGAGAATTACGATCGCAGCTTCGATGTTCCTCACGGGCCAATGTCTGGGGCTGCTGGCTCTTCTTCCGCCGCAGGGGCCGATGAGCTGCGCACCGTGAGCTTTGAGGTGGACGCAGGCGGCCCCGGTGGTGACAGCGAGGACGAGGCCACGGGAGAGGCCTTCTACCGCGAGAACATGCCGCCGCATTTTGGCACCACGCAGTAGTGCGTGAGCAGCGGGCGGAGGCAAAAGAAAATCCCGCAGAACTTCGGCGAAATGCCGGTTCTGCGGGATTTTTAGGCTTGGGGCTGCTGGCTTAGATGCTGGAGTCAGGCTTGTTGGTGGTGGTGCCACCGTTTTCAGCAGCGAGCAGGTCGCGGATCTCGCCGAGCAGCTGCTCGGTGGTCGGAGCCGGCTCCTCCGGGTCAACGCCCTGGCGGCGCTTAGCGCGCTCGGTGACGGCGTTGATCGGAGCAACGATGACGAAGTAGATGACAGCGGCAACGATGAGGAAATTGATAAGGGCGGTGATGACTGCACCGAAGTCCAGGAAGGTCTCCGGGCTATCGGTAATTGCGAAGCCCAGGCCACCAAAGTCTGGGGAGCCGAGGGAGTTAATCAGCGGCTGGATGATGTGATCGGTGATGGAGGTGACGATCGCGGTGAAGGCGGCACCGATGATGACCGCTACGGCCAACTCGATGACGTTGCCGCGCAGGATGAAATCTTTAAAGCCCTTGAGCATGGTGGTGGTTGTCCTATCTACGGGGGTAGGTGCTTCGTGTGTCTTAAGTGTCTGCTACTGAGTAGTCCGCACTGTGCGTAGGCGCGCTGTTCGGAAAAATCGGAGAAAAGCAGGCATAGAGCCATAATGCTCTCTGAGAGAGGCCCTAGATGCGCAGGGGCGCCAACGTAAGACGAAGCATGTGGAAATACTGGAATAGCGAAAGCCACTCTTGTGCGCCATCCTGCAGGTGGTGCCGCGGGGTCGCGCGGCAGTCGCGAGACTGCAAGAGCATAAAGCGCCTGAGTGGATGTGCCTATAGTAGGCAGAGTTTTCGTGTCACGGCAACATTCTCTAACAACCTTTTTACATAAATGCGGCGATTCTCACAGGTCAAGCTAGCTGTGGGCGCGATCGCCCACAATGACAACCGTGAGCGGTTGTGCCAGTGACGCGGCTGCCACAGCTTCGGCTGCTTCGGCTGGTAGCGCAACGAGGAGTGTGTGCGTGCGGGCATCCTCTCCGCCGGCACCCACCGACACGACGCGTGCGCCACGGGCAATCGTTGAACCGCGGGCGGGGAGGGAAGCGTCGTCACCACCGTCGAGGGCACCGACAATATTGACCGTATCGCCGTGATGGAGGTTGCGGGCAACGTCTGGCTCGGCGAGCGTGAGTGGGATAAGGTGGCCGTCTTCCATCCCGAAGTCTGCGATGAGGTCCGAACTGAGCAGCCGGGTGGTGGTAAGTATTTCGCCGGCGCTGGCCGCCGCCACCAGAACTCGCCCCACCGCATCTTCCGGGTTGCTCCCCAACGCCGTGGCGGGGAGAGCGGAGGAGGGGACGCGGGCCACGGAGACATCGCCAAGTGCCAGCGTCTCCCCGGCGGCGACGTCCCGGGCCATGACCACCACGCGCGGCTGCTCACGGGTAGAAGCGAGCGCGCTGGCCGCCGCGGCCACGAGCAAGACTGCGGCCGTTACGCGGCGCAGAAGAACGCTGCGGCGATGCCCGGGGGTGCGCAGAACGTGAAGAAAGTCCATACCTTTTTAGACTGCGCTCCGACCCGCGCGGTTCCCAGGCGGCGGCATGGAATCTGAGAAGGGGCCGATTAAAGCCAGCGCATCCCGCGCTCGGTGAGGATGCCATCGACGGGACGGTCGTGTTCCTCGAAGGGGACGTCCCGGACCTCGCTGGAGTGGACGAGAGCCACGACAGGCGGGTTCCCAGTGGGAAGCGGGGTGAGTGCGCGGTCGTAGTAGCCGGCGCCTTTTCCGAGGCGCATGCCTGACTCGCTCACCGCCATTGCGGGCGCCAAGATGAGGTCGAGGTGCGCCAGGATTTCGCTGCTATGGCGCTGCCCGACGGGCTCTGCAATCCCTAATGCCCCTGGGCGCATGGCCTCCGGCCCGCCATACAGCGTCCACAAGAGCTCACCGTTTTTGCCTGAAATGGGAAGGTAGACCTCCTTGCAGAGTGCGGACACGGTCTCCACGAAGTCGGGGCCACCCGGCTCTGTGCCCAGGGGATGGTAGGCGGCAACACGCATCGCAGGAGTGAGTAATTCACCCACACCGGCGCACCACGCGGCGTTGTCATCAGCGCGCTGCTCGGCGCTGCGCTCGCGCCGAGCGTTCAGGAGTGAGGATCTTAAGGCGTCCTTGGGGGAGGTCGTCATGGTTGTCAATCATAGCGGGACGGCGTAGCGCAGCACGGGAGCGGGAAGGGCGCATTGTAAAGTGGAACTTATGGCTATTGCACACGAGGATTCCCACACCGGGATCGCTACGGTCGTTGTTCCCGCTGCTGGCATGGGCACCCGCTTCTTGCCCGCCACCAAGACCGTACCGAAGGAGCTGCTCCCCGTCGTTGATACGCCGGGTATTGAACTCATTGCGGAAGAGGCCGCGTCCGTGGGCGCCCAGCGCCTTGCGGTGATTACCGCGCCGAACAAGCAGGAAGTGATGCGGCACTTTGATGAGTTCCCCGATCTCGTCGAGACCCTCGACGCCCGCGGCAAAGACGAGCAAGTGGCCAAGGTCAAGCGTGCTGCTCAGTTGATCCACCCGATTTCCGTGGAGCAGGAAAAACCGCTGGGCCTGGGCCACGCGGTGGGCTTGGCGGAATCCGTGTTGGAGGATGACGAAGAATTCTTCGCCGTCATGCTGCCGGATGACATTGTCCTGCCGGCCACCGTCATGGGCGAGATGGCCCGGGTTCGCGCCGCCCTGGGCGGCAGCGTGCTGTGCGCCTTCGAGGTATCGCGCGAGGAGACCTATAACTACGGCGTCTTCGACGTTGAGGACACCAACGCGCCGGGCGTGAAGAAGGTCGTGGGCATGGTGGAGAAGCCGGATCCGGACGATGCGCCTTCGAACCTCGTGGCCACTGGGCGCTACTTGCTCGACAGGAAGATTTTTGATGCCCTTCGCCGCATCAAGCCAGGAAAGGGCGGGGAGCTGCAGCTGACCGATGCCATCGAGCTCCTTATCAAGGAAGGCCACCCCGTTCACGTCGTAGTCCACCAGGGTAAGCGCCATGACCTGGGCAACCCGGGTGGGTACATCCCGGCCAACGTTGACTTTGGTCTGCGTGATGAGAAGTACGGTCCTGCACTCTACAAGGCGATCAAGAAGATTGTGGAGGACTACGAAGAAGAAAAGGGGCTGAAGGGCTAAGCCTTCGCACGCCTAGCGCGCTAAGCTCTACTCCAGTAACTTCCATCCCTTTAGGCCCCACATACCCCAGAGTAAAGGCAGGCGGTACATGCGTTCGGTCGATGACCAGATGGCGTTCATTCTTGATGCAGCGATGACTCCCGAGCCGGTACGCATCGCCATCGCGAATGCCCTAGGTCTCAAGTGCGCGGAGGAGGTGCAGGCAAACCAGCCGCTCCCGGGGTTTCCGCAAGCAGCCATTGATGGCTATGCCGTGCGCGCCGTGGACGTTGGGGGAGAAAAGGCCCTCAAGGCACGCTCCCGCCACGACGTTGAGGATGCGGATGCACCCGCCACGGAGACGGAGATTGAGCGTTCCCTGCCTGTAGTGGGGGAGGTTCCTGCAGGGTCGCGCCAGCCTTTGCGTTTGCAGCCCAAGCAAGCGGTGCGCGTGTACACGGGCGCGCCTCTGCCGACGCTTGCCGACGCCGTCCTTCCTCTCGAGTGGACCGACCGCGGCCGCAAGCGCGTGACCTCGCACCGCCCGGTGCGCTCGGGGGACTTCGTGCGCCGCGTGGGTGATGATATTCAGCCCGGGGATGTTGCCGTATCCTCCGGTACCATCTTGGGCCCAGCGCAGATTGGCCTGCTCGCGGCAGTGGGGCGTTCGAAGGTGCTGGCGTACCCCCGCCCGCGCGTGACCATCGTGTCCTTTGGCAAGGAGCTTGTCGACGTCGACCGCGAGCCCGGCCTAGGTCAAGTCTTCGACGTGAACTCTTATTCGCTTGCAGCGGCCGCGAAGGAGGCGGGCGCGGACGTGCACCGCGTCGGCATCGCCGCCGGCGAGCCGCGTCGCGTGCGCGAGGCTTTGGAAACCTACCTGGCGCGCAGCGAGGTGCTGGTGATCTCCGGTGCCGTGGGTGGCGCGGGGTCGGAAGAAATCCGCGAGGTCCTTGATGAGTTGGGAGATGTGGATACCTCACGCGTAGCCATGCACCCAGGATCGGTCCAGGGCTTCGGTCTGTTGGGGGAGGAGCGCATCCCGACCTTCCTGTTGCCCTCGAACCCGGTGTCCGCGCTGGTTATCTTTGAGGTCTTTGTGCGCCCGTTGATCCGTCTCTCCCTGGGCAAGCGCAGCGGCCAACGCCGCGTGGTGCGCGCACGCGTGCTCAACCACATGGAATCCCGCCCGGGGCGCCGCGGCTACATCCGCGCCCGGCTCATGCGGGATGCCGAAACCTCCGACTATCTGGTGGAAGGACTGGGCGGTGCGGCGGGTGCGCCGGCGCACCTGCTCGCAGGGCTCTCGGAAGCGAACGCGATGATCCGCATTCCGGAGGAAGTGACAGAGATCCGTCCCGGGGACGTGGTGGACGTCCTGTTCCTGACCCAGCGCAGCTAGTCGCCGGCACACACGTCATGCTTGATCCTTTTGGTACCGCTGCGGGGCGCTTTTCTACTCCCGCCACCGGTGGGGTCAACCCCGATCATCCGGGCTGGCCAGAAGCTACACCCGCGGTACGGCTGCGGGAGTCTCGTGTCTTCCCGCGCGGGGCGACGCTACGTTTGCGCCCGCTGTTGCGGAGGGACGGTGCGGCGTGGCGACGGCAGCGCATCGAGGATAGGGATTTCCTCAAACCGGTGGAGCCGACGCTGCCGACGGAGTGGGATGCGGCGCACTCTCAGTCGGCTTGGTGGAATCACCTGATGTTTCTGCGTGACTCGGCCCGGGCTGGGACAGTGGTGCCGCTGGTCATTGAGGTTGATGGCCAATTCTGTGGACAATTGACCTTAGGCAATATCCAGCATGGAGGGGTCAGCGAATGCTGGATTGGCTATTGGGTGCATTCCGCGGTGCACGGTGCGGGCGTGGCTACTGCTGCCTGTGCTCTTGGCGTGGACCATGCCTTTTATCGTGTGGGGCTACATCGTGTGACGGCCACCTATCTGCCGGAGAACCCCGCTTCAGGCAAGGTGCTGCACAGCAACGGGTTCCGCGATGAAGGGTTCCTGCGCCGCAACCTGCATATCGACGGCGCGTGGCGGGACCATCACTTTTTGGCTCTTAATCGCGAGGATTTTGCCTCTGGGGCGGTGGAGCGCCTCCGTGCGGCGGGACGAATCGCGGGGGCCTAGCAGGGGGCTTAGCAGGTGCTAAGCCCGTGTTAGACCGGAGATTGTTTAGGTCAACTACCTCTGCTTTCACTTGAGTAACAACCTTGTAATTTAGGGGTTCGTTGGTGCCCACGGGGCGGGGTTGGGCAGCTAGAGTAGGGGCCTAGTTATATTCCCTTTTTTCGTCGACCCCTGAAAGTGGGACTCAGCCACATGATGACTGCCGTGCCGATCATTCTCGTAATCGTGCTGTGGCTCTTCATCCTCGCTCCGTTGCTTTTGCGCTCGCAGCGTCCGATGAGCCACACAGGTGAGGCCTTTGAAGAGACCCGCGTGCTCTTCGAAGGAGATTCCGGCTCCGTGCCGGGCCGCCGTAAACCGCGCCTGGGCAAGGACGATATCCGCCCGCACGCCCCGGCAGCAGCGGAGGCCAGCGATGAGGAGTCCGAGTATGAGCTGGTTGAGGCCGAGGGGGTTGCTGATACTGCGGAGTCGCTGCAGGGCGATGCCGAAGGAAAGAGCGCTGCCGAATCCGTAGTGGCGGACACGATTGATGGCGAAGTCGTAGAAGCTGAGGACGCCGAGACGGACTTCGAGCTCGAGGACGATTCCGACGACGCTGCCGAGGATGATCATGGGTCGGAGCAGGAGGCTGAGAACGTTGAGGCGGATGCTGCGGAGGTATTCACGGCTCCTGCCAACGCCGGCGTGGCCGAGGATGCCTATGACTTCGATGAGACCTATACCTCGCCGGTTGATCTGATGTATCCGGGAGCCATCGACACGGTGGAGAAAGAGCCGGCTGCGGCTGATGCGAATAGCGCCGACGAAGCAGCGGTTGAAGCGGAGAGCGCTGATGCCGAAGACACAGAGGAAGGCTCGGACGCAGTCCCGCACGGCGGGGACCTTGTTGCTGCTGAGACTGAGGACGAGGATGTGAGCGGAAGCGATACCGAGCTGTCCGCCGAGGAACTGGCCTTCGCCCAGCGCCGCCTGGGCCGCGGTGGCTGGGATCCGGTGAAGGAAAAGGAAGCCTCCGCCACGCGTTATCAGCGCCGCCAGCGCACGCTCATCGGCTTGGCGGTAGCAGTGGTGGCCACGGTTTGCCTGGGTATTGTTGTCGGGAGCTGGACGTGGTGGCTGGCGGGTATTGCCGGCATTATGACCATGGTCTACCTGGTGGCCCTGCGCGCCCAGGTGCGCCGCGAGCGGGAGCTGCTGCGCCGACGCGTCTACCACCTGCGCCGCGCCCGTTTGGGTGTGCGCAATGCGGAGAACCCCGCCGAGTCGCTGCCACCCAACCTGCGCCGCCCGGGCGCACTCATCTTGGAAATCGATGATGAGAGCCCGGACTTTGACTACCTGCCCGTCTACTCGGAGGGCGATAGCGACGATGGCTTCGACGGTCCCCATCCCTCTTCGCGCCAGCGCCGCGATGACCTAGCAGCCCGCCGAGTTGGTTAATCCACCCGGCCCCTAGGCCGGCCAGATGCCGGATGTGCCGCGCCGATGGGAGCCTACTAGGTGGGCGTCAACCATCCCGATGGCCGTCATCAGGGAGAAACACGTCACTGGGCCGACGAACTTGAAGCCGGCCTTCTTCAAAGCCTTGGACATGTCCAAGGCTTCTTGCGTGTATTTTGGAATATCCTCTTCGCTTTCCGGCGCAATCGTGTCAGCGGGCAGGAAGCTCCAGATGAATTCATCGAGCCCGCCTGTCTCCCGCAAGGCCACCGTGGCCTTCGCGTTGTTAAGCACCGCGTTGATTTTCAGACGGTTGCGGATGATCCCCGCATTGTTCATGAGGCGCTCGACTTCTTCCTCCCCGAAGCTGGCCAGTAGGTCTGCATCAAAACCCACAAAGGCAGCGCGGAAGGCTTCGCGCTTGCGCAGCACTAGTTCCCAGCTCAACCCGGCCTGGAAACCTTCCAGGCAGAGGCGTTCCAGCAGGGCGGATTCCTCATGGACGGGCATGCCCCATTCGGTGTCGTAATACTCTTGGAGAAGCGGGGAGGTCATTGCCCAGGCGGGGCGGCCAAGCCCTGCGGAGTCATAAACAAGTCTCGTATCGTTTGCCATCTGTGTACTAGTCATGCCTTTTTAGACTGCAGAATCGGTTCATCGGTTCCCCACGGCTCTCACGGCCTCGTGCCGCAGAGCGTGGCCTCATGCTCCAACAGCATCTGCTTCGCGGCTGTGCCCCCACGATAGGAACCGAGGCTGCCGCTTGCAGGAACGACGCGGTGGCACGGCACCACGATGGGAAGCGGGTTCGTAGCACAGGCGCTTCCAGCAGCGCGGGCGGCCTGCGCACTACCGGCGGCAGCAGCGAGGCGCGAATAGGTCCAGCGCTCACCGAATGGGATATCGCGCAGCGCACGTTGCGCGCGGTCGCGGAAGGTGTGTGGGGATGCGGGGACGTCGAGAAGCAGCTCAAAGTCCCTACGCGTGCCCGCAAAGTACTCGGTGATCTGCTGGGCAGCGGCGACGAGAGCGTCGGCCCCCGCAACACTAGCTCCCGCAACACCAGCGTCCGCAAAACTGTGGTGTCGGGCGCTGGTAGGGCCATCGGGGAGGCGCTGCAGACCGCTGAGATCCGGGGATTCACCGGGGAAACACACCCGTGACAAACCCCGCTTAGAGGAGACAAGGAGAAGACGGCCGAGCGGAGTGTCCAGCGAGGTCCACATGTGCATGGTAGGAGGGGAGTCCTTTCGGAGGGAGGTGGTCATCCAGGGTAGTCTATGAACCATGAATAGACCCGCCGTACGCGATGCCGCGCTGCTCATCTTCCGCGCGGTGCTGGGAGTTATCTTCGTCGCGCACGGTGTGGACAAGATGTTCTTTAGCGGCATGGACGAGGTAACCGGTCAATTCTCCGCATGGGGAGTTCCGCAACCGCAGACCTCGGCGTACTTGGCTGCCTTCGCAGAAATGCTGGGCGGGGCGGCCCTCGTAGTCGGCCTGCTCACCACCTTTGTGGCAGGGGCATTGGCGCTGCTTATGGCCTGTGCGTTGTACTTCGTACATATGGGCAATGGCCTCTTCGCCGCCGATGGTGGCATCGAGTACCCGCTGGTGCTCATCGTGTCGCTGCTCATGATCGTTGTCTTCGGCTCCGGCCGGGCGAGTGTGGATGGGGTGTTGAGCCGTGCTGACGCATGAGCAGGTGCAAGCGGCGATCTCCGCGCAGCTCGATGGGGAAGCCCCGCAGCTGGCGCCCGATGTCATTGACGCGCATGTCTCCGGCTGCCCGGAGTGTGCCGCCTTCCGGGAGAAGGCGGCGGCCTTGTCTCGCTCACTGAGCCTCGTGGAACCTGAGGGCCTCCCGCCGCAGGACTTGTCGGAAGTCATCCTGGCTGGCGTGGAGCCGGAGTGGCAGCGGGCCTCCAGCGCGCGGCAGGCATCGCTCACGCTGGCTCGGGTAGCTCTCGGAGTGTTGGCCGTGGCGTTTCTGATCTGGGCGATCGTGGTCGTCGTCAGTGCTTCCGGCTTGACCACCCTGGGCAGTGAAGGAACCCTCGCGGAAGGGGCCGACCCGGAGCGCGCACACCTTCTGATGGAGGCTGCGGCGCTGCGCTTCGGCCTGGCGAGCGGTTTAGTTTTTGCTGCCTGGCGCCCAGCCTCAGCGCCTGGATTGCTGCCGGTGGTCTGCACGATATTCGCGTTCTTGTGCGGCTTTACCATGCGCGACTTTGCCTTGGGCAGCGTTGTCGCGGAGCAGGTTTATATCCTCATCGGCACCGGTCTCGCAACGGCCAGCCTGGGGTGGGCGTGGGCGGCCGACCGGGGCTTCTTGCTACGGGACGTGTATAGGACGTTGTCCGCTAACCCGCGCTAAGCCTTAAAGGCCACGTCTACGAGGCCGAGTCTAAGGGCCCAAGCCTAAGTGGCTTGGGCCAGAGGGGGTAGGGCCAGGGGCTTAGGTCCAGGACGGTAGCCACATCATGGAGTGATACCAAGAATCCGGGATGAGGTAGCCGTAGAGAATCGGGGAGAAGTAGGCAAACATTGCCACGACGAGCGCGGCGTAGCATACGGTAAGGAAGGTGCCCAGCGGCATCGCGGCCCCAAAAAGCTCCGTGAGCCAGCGCCATTGCAGAACCCGTCCACGTCCAATCATTTGCCCCAAAGCCAGGGAGATCAGCACGATGACGAACGGAATGAACGCCGTGGCGTAGAAGAAGTACATCTGTCGGTCGAAGACCATGAGCCAGGGCAGGAAACCCGCCGCGGCACCCACGAGCGGGATGAGGAAGGCGCGGTTGCGTCGCACGAGCAAGGACCACAGTCCCCACAGCACCGCCGGGATGACCAGCCACCAAATGACCGGGGTACCAAAGAGGTACAGCATCCTGCGGCAGGATCCGCCGTCCCCGCAAGAGATGTCCGTGGAGGAGTAGTAGAGGATGGGGCGTGCAGCCACCAGCCAAGCCCATGGCTTGGAGTCCCAGGGGTGGCTGTGGCCACCTGAGGAGGTCAAGGAGGCGTGGAACTCCAGCACAGAGGAGTGGTAGTAGAACCAACCGGCAAGAGGCTCGGGGAGGTGGAGCAGCCAAGAGCCATCCTCGATCGTGCCGTCAACCTTGGCGTGGCGGTAGACGGCGGTCTCATCGGCGAACCAGGCGCGCCAAGACCACGCATACAGGGCTACGGGGACCGCAACGAGTGAGGCCAGGGCTGCTGGGGTATCGCGTACCAGCGTGCCCAAGATGTAGCGGCGTACACCATACAAGCGGCGCAGAGCGAGATCCGAGAAAACGCTCATGAGACCGAAGAACATGATGTAGTACAGGCCGGACCACTTCACGGCCAGCGTTAGACCCAGGAAAACGCCGGCAGTAAAACGCCACCACCGGAAGCCAAATCGTGGGCCGAAGTCCGAGTCCCCCATCGTGCCTGACAGGAAGGCGGCGTGCAGGCGCTCGCGCATCTGCTGGTGATCCCGCGCCAAGGCCCAGGCGGCGGCGACAATGAAGAAGACCTGAAAGATATCAAGCATTCCGAACTTGGAGGCCACGAGCAGCACGCCGTCGCACATGGCGAGCAGGCCGGCGAGGAAGCCCACCTGCCAGGAACCGGACAAGCGGCGTGCCAGCGCCATGGTGAGTAGCACGGTGCCCACGCCAAAGAGCGCGGCCATGGCCCGCCAGCCCAGTGGGGTGTAGCCGAAGATGGCCTCCGATATCGCGACAATCTGCTTGGCCAGCGGTGGGTGCACAACCAGGCCGTAGCCCGGGTTGGACTCGATGCCGCCGAGGAAGAGGTTGTGCCAGCTGGTGACCATATCCCATGCCTGCGGCACGTAATGCTTCTCGTCGAAGACGGGAGTTCCCTCGGAGACCGGTGCGGTGAGACCTGCAAACCGCGTGATGAATGCCAGCACAGCGATGATAGCGGTGCTGATCGTGTCGGCCTTGGTCCAGGTGTAGTGCCGGGGAGCAGGGGGAGCTGGCCGGGTATGGATGCCGCGGGCGGCGGGGACGCGCGCGCGGCTGGTGTGGCCAGATCGATCAGTAGGGATAGCGATACTCACGCGGAAGAGTCTAGCGTGCGTGTGCCATGCTGGGGGTATGAGTCTTCAGCTTGAACCCCTGCCGCGTGGAGTCATCCTGGCCGCCACGCCGCTGGGAAATCCCGGTGATGCTTCTGCCCGATTGATGCAGGCGTTGGGCCACGCGGATGTGATCGCTGCGGAGGACACCCGCCGCGTTCGTAACCTGGCCCAGGCGCTGGGGGTAGAGATCCGCGGCAAGGTGGTTTCCAATTTCGACCACAACGAAGAGGAGCGCTCGCGCGCGCTCGTCAACGCTGCCCGGACGGGCACGGTTCTCGTGGTGTCGGATGCTGGCATGCCGCTGGTCTCCGATCCTGGGCACTCCATCGTCACCGCTGCGGTGGAAGCGGATGTGCCTGTGACCTGTTTTCCGGGGCCCTCGGCGGTGCCGACTGCGCTTGCACTTTCCGGACTGGGGGTGGGGCATTTCCTCTTCGATGCCTTCCCGCCGCGCAAACCCGGACCGCGTAAAGCCTGGCTGGAGTCCCTCGTGGGGGAGCGTCGTGCCATTGCTTTCTTTGAATCCCCGCACCGTCTAGCGCAGACGCTTGGCGACGCCTCAGCGATCCTCGGCGCGGAGCGCCGCGCTGCGGTCTGTCGCGAGCTAACGAAGACCTATGAGGAAATCAAGCGTGGCACCTTGGGCGAGCTTGCCGAGTGGGCGCAGGAGTATGCGCGGGGTGAAATCACCGTCGTCATCGAGGGCGGGGATGCCGCACCCGTGTCGTTGGAGACCCTCGTGGAGCAGGTCCGTGCGGAGGTTGAGCGGGGCGTGCGGGCCAAGGATGCCTGCAAGCAGGCAGCAGCGGGAACCGAGTGGTCCAACCGCGAACTCTATGATGCATACCTCGCCGCGCGCGGCTGAGCTTTAACAATAAATTCTGGTGATGCCCGTCTCTTTTGGGCCAATCGTTATGGCATCGTTATGTGACCCGGCGTGGCCGCGGCATGCGCGGTAGGGATGCCATACCTCGGAAATGCCTCCGAACAAGCTGGCAAGCTGCACAGTTGCGGTACAGATTCGGCAGCTGCGGTGGAATAGCGGTCGTTCAAAGAAGCTCGTGAGAGACGCTTTAGGAACGCTATATGCCCGAAATGCATGTGGTGAATAGTCTTTTTGTTTCCGTTTTAGTTTGACTAGTTGATGAGACAGCACCAAGGTCGGGAGGTATGACAGACTCGACGAATGCAGACAATGTAAAGGATACGGGGGTGTCTTCGGCTGTGCCCCAAGGCGAGAGCTCGCCGGCCGCGGTAGAGGAATACCGCACCGTCGACGAGCGCCTCGAGGCTTCCTCGGCCACGAGCCAGCTTCAGGATATGCTCACCAACAAGGCGTTCAATCCTGAGGCGGCTCCCGCGCCAGTGGAGGAGGAAGAGGACGAGAAATTTGGCCCAGGCGGCATTGATTCACCGATCGACTGGACCATTGTGGGAATCGCCGGCCTGCTCGTTGCCGCCTTTGTGGCATGGGGCTTGGCCGCTCCAGAGAGCTTTGCCTCCTTCTCCAGCAATGCTCTGAGCTTCGTGGTGAATAACTTTGGCTGGGCCTATGTGCTCTTCGGGACCATTTTTGTGGTTTTCGTTATCTGCGTTGCGGCCTCGAAGTTCGGCACCATTCGTTTGGGCAAGATTAACGAGGAACCGGAATTCTCCACGGTCTCTTGGATTGCGATGATGTTCGCTGCCGGCATGGGCATCGGCTTGATGTTCTATGGTGCTTCCGAGCCGCTCAACTACTTTAAGAACGGCGTTCCGGGCCATGGTGAGAATGAGGTAGGAACCTCAATGGCCACGGCCATGTTCCACTGGACCCTGCACCCATGGGCCGTGTACGCCATCGTGGGGCTTGCCATCGCTTATTCCACCTTCCGTATTGGCCGCAAGCAGTTGTTGAGCCAGGCCTTCGTGCCGCTCATTGGCCAGCGCGCCGCCGACGGATTCGCAGGCAAGATCATTGATATCTTGGCCATCTTCGCCACCGTCTTTGGCACCGCTTGTTCGCTGGGCCTCGGCGCGATGCAGATTCAGGCAGGCCTGCAGGCCTCCGGAATTATTGAGAACCCCACGCAGAACGTCGTCATCGGCATCGTTCTCGTGCTGACCTTGGCCTTTATTCTGTCGGCCATGTCGGGTGTAGGCAAAGGTATTCAGTACCTCTCTAACACCAATATGGTCTTGGCGGCTCTGCTGGCCATCTTCGTGTTCGTCTTCGGCCCAACCGTGTCGATTTTGAACCAGATCCCAGGCTCCATTGGTAACTACCTGGCGAACTTCACCGAGATGATCGCTCGTACCGCTGAGTCCGATAACGGAAACGCTGGCGAGTGGCTATCTACCTGGACCATTTTCTACTGGGCTTGGTGGGTTTCCTGGTCGCCGTTCGTGGGCATGTTCCTCGCCCGCATTTCGCGCGGCCGTTCCGTCCGCGAGTTCTGCGTTGGTGTGCTTCTCGTCCCGGCTGGTGTCTCCACGGTGTGGTTTGCCATCTTCGGCGGTACCGCCATCCACATGGAGCAGAACGGCAACTCCATCTCCGGTGAGTCTGCCGAGCAGGAGCTGTTCAACCTGCTGCAGAACCTCCCCGGTGGTTTCATCGCGGGCATCGTCGCCGCCCTGCTCCTTGCCACGTTCTTCATTACGTCGGCCGACTCGGCGTCGACAGTCATGGGCTCGATGTCCCAGTCTGGCGCTACCACCGCCAAGCCGTGGCTGTCCGCGGCATGGGGTGTGCTCACTGCGGCTGTCGGCCTGACCTTGCTGCTGTCGAGCGAGAATGCCCTGTCGAACCTGCAGAACGTCACCATCGTGGCGGCGCTGCCATTCCTCTTCATCCTCGTCGGCCTCATGTTCGCTATTTACAAGGACTTGAGCAACGACGTAATTTACCGCGAGTACCGCGAGTCCCAGGCCTTCCAGCGCAAGCTGGCGCGTGAGCGTCGCCTGCACCGCGAGTTCCAGCGCGAACAGGCCTACAAGGCCCGCCGCCGCCAGCACAGCCACAAGAACTAGTTCTGGCGCGAGCATTTCTCTCATACACCCCCTCACTGCATTGCCGGTGAGGGGGTGTTCGATAGAGTAGGGGCCATGACTGAGACAGTTGTCGTTAATGTTGCTTGGCCCTATGCCAACGGACCCCGCCACATCGGACACGTGGCGGGTTTCGGTGTTCCTTCCGACGTGTTCGCCCGTTTCCAGCGAATGCGTGGCAACGACGTCCTCATGGTTTCCGGTACCGACGAGCATGGCACCCCGTTGCTCGTGCAGGCGGATAAGGAAGGCGTGACGGTTCGTGAATTGGCGGATCGCTACAACCGCCAGATTGTCACCGACCTGGCTGGGCTCGGCCTGTCTTATGACCTCTTTACCCGCACCACCACTCGCAACCACTACGCGGTGGTGCAGGAGCTGTTCAAGGGGCTGTACGAGAACGGCTACATGATTAAGGAGACCACCCAGGGCGCCATTTCGCCGTCCACGGGCCGTACCTTGCCTGACCGCTATATCGAGGGAACCTGTCCGCTGTGTGGTGCCGATGGCGCGCGCGGTGACCAGTGCGATAACTGCGGCAACCAACTCGATCCGGTAGATCTCATCAACCCGGTGTCCAAGATCAACGGCGAAACCCCGAAGTTCATCGATACCGAGCACTTCCTGCTGGATCTTCCTGCGGTCAAGGACGTCCTCGAAGAGTGGCTGAAGACGCGCGAGGACTGGCGTCCCAACGTTCTCAAGTTCTCCCTCAACCTGCTGGAGGATATGCGCCCGCGCACCATGACCCGTGACATCGACTGGGGCATTCCCATTCCGGTCGAAGGCTGGGAGGATAACGGCGCGAAGAAGCTCTACGTGTGGTTCGACGCGGTGATTGGTTACCTGTCTTCCTCCATCGAGTGGGCCCACCGCACCGGCAACCCGGAGGCTTGGAAGGACTACTGGCAGAACCCGCAGGCACGCCACTACTACTTCCAAGGCAAGGACAACATCACCTTTCACTCCCAGATCTGGCCAGCAGAGCTCTTGGGCTACGCGGGCAAGGGCTCCAAGGGCGGTGAGCTGCACACCTACGGTGAGCTCAACCTGCCCACGGAGATTGTGTCTTCGGAATACCTGACCATGTCCGGCTCCAAGTTCTCCTCCTCCAAGGGCGTCGTTATCTACGTCAAGGACTTCCTCGAGGAGTTCGGCCCAGACGCACTGCGCTACTTCATCGCCGTTGCCGGCCCAGAAAACAATGACACTGACTTCACCTGGGATGAGTTCGTGCGCCGTATCAACAACGAGCTTGCCAACGGCTGGGGCAACCTGGTCAACCGCACCGTGTCGATGGCCCACAAGAACTTCGGCGAGGTCCCGGCCCCGGCCGCGCTGGAGCAGGCAGACAAGGACATCCTGGCACTGGCGGAGGAGACCTTCACCACCGCCGCGAATTTCCTCGAGCAGTCCAAGTTCAAGCAGGCCATGACCGCCATCATGCACGTCGTCGGCGAGGCCAATGCCTATGTCGCGGCGATGGAGCCGTGGAAGCTGGCCAAGGATGAAACCCAGCGCGAGCGTCTGGCCACCGTGCTGTGGACCGCACTGCAGGTGGTCTCCGACTGCAACGTAATGTTGACCCCGTTCTTGCCCTTCACCGCACAGAAGGTGCACGAGACCCTGGGACGTGAGGGCGTCTGGGCCGCACAGCCGCGCATTGAAGACGTGGTGGATGATATGCCGGTCGAACTCGTTGGCGTAGACCTCCCGCCGGAGAATCACCCGTACCCGATCATCACCGGTGACTACGCGGCGCAGCAGGCTGCGTGGAAGCGTGTCGACATTACGCCGGGTACAACGCTGCAGAAGCCGAAGCCGCTGGTGGCTAAGCTCGACCCGGAGCTTGGTGAGACCGGCCCGGAGTGGGCCCCGGTTCAGAAGTAAAGGCGTGGGCTCGGCGTTTCGGCGCTCCCTGGCGCCCGTCCTACTCTTTGTTGTTGTCTGCCTGACCGCGCTGAACCTACGGACGGGCATCGCGTCGGTGGCGCCGGTGCTGGGTCAAATCCAAGATTTCTTTGAAATCAGCTCCGGCCAGGCGGGTTTGCTTACCGCACTTCCGGGGCTGTGCTTCGCGGCCATGGGTTTGGCCGCCGTGCCCATTGCTCGGCGGGGCGGGCTCAGCCGTACCTTGGCCGGCGGCACGCTGGCCCTAGTGGTGGGCCTGGCGCTGCGTCCGTGGGTGAGCAGCTTCCCGCTGTTTATTGCGTTGACCCTGGGCGTTGTCGGCGGCATCGCTCTAGCCAACGTTCTGCTTCCCGCGTGGATCAAGCAACATGGTTCGGGCCGCACGCTGGTGGCGTTGATGACCACCTACACCACGATGCTGGGCGTATCCAGCGCCCTTGGCCCGCTGTCCGCGGTGATGCAAAGCACGTGGCAAGGTGCGCTGTGGATCTGGTGCCTGCCCGCCATCGCGCAGCTGGTGGCGTGGATAGTGGTTCTGCCGCAGGCTGGCAAGGACGTCGCCCACGGGGCGATCGACGGTGCCGGCGCGCCAAAGCCCATGTACACTTCGCCCACGGCGGTGGCCATGCTCTTTTTCTTCGGGCTGCAGTCCTCCATGGCCTATGTCCAAATGGGTTGGCTGCCGCGCATGCTGGTAGAGAAGGGCGTGAGTGAGGATACCGCCAGTGTGGCACTTGCTGTCATCGGTGTCTTTAACATCGCCGGCGGCGTGATCATGCCCTGGCTAATTTCTCGCCTGGACCGCCTAACACCCGTACCGATTGTGCTGGCGCTGTGCACCTGTGCTGGGTGGGGTGGGGTCCTTGTGGCTGCCGACGTCGCCCCGCTCGCCTGGGCCTGCATGATGGGGATCGGCGGTATGTGCTTCCCACTGGCTCTGGCATTGCTCACCGCCCGCACTCGGAGTGCGCTGACGACCGCACGACTCTCCGGTTTTGTGCAGCCGGGCGGCTACATCTTGGCGGGGCTGTTGCCGCTTTTCGTGGGCGTTGTGCGCGGCGCTACCGGTAACTGGACGGCCGTCCTGATTGCGCTGATGGTGCTCAGCCTTTGCATGCTGATGGCGGGTTTGCGCGCGACTAGGCGGGTCTACATTGACGACGAGCTCGCTGCCTAGCGGGGTCCTCCTTAGTTGCGGTAACTTTTGTATTGCAGCGTTAGTTAGAGTTAACGCCTCGCGTTATTGACGTGTCGCGTTATGGGGGGTATGGTGCATTTATGATTCAGTCGTTCGCGGATAGGGATACAGAGCGCTTATGGAATCGAGAGAGGGTGTCCTCGATAGATTCACGTATTCACTCGGTAGCTCTTCGCAAACTGAGGCAATTGGGCTATGTGCAGAGGCTAGATGAGCTTCGGATTCCTCCGGGGAATAGGCTCGAAGCGTTGAAGGGCGATCGGCGGGGTCAATATAGTATTCGTATCAATGACCAATGGCGGATCTGCTTCCGGTGGACCGCTTTAGGGCCAGAGGAGGTTGAGATCGTTGACTACCACTAAAAAGCTCCCCCCAGTGCACCCAGGTGAAATCCTGATGGAAGATTTTCTTAAGGAAATGGGGATTACCCAGCACAAGCTCGCTGTTTCGATAGGGGTCCCGCCTCGACGTATTAACGAAATCGTCCACGGAAAGCGGGCTATTACCGCCGATACGGCTCTTCGCCTTGCCAAGTTTTTTGGAATGTCCCCACAGTTCTGGCTGGGGTTGCAGACCCATTACGACTTGGATGTCGCAGAGGACAAAATTCTTGCCGAGCTGGACGATATTGTGCCGCTTCAGGCAGCGCCGGCTTAACGCGTTTGCCGTCTGTGACCGCGTAGCGCAGGGTGAGTTGCTCAAGCCGAAGTCGCCGTTGTTGCCAAAGTTTCTCGCCTCGCCGCGGGATCTGGCCAGATCTTTGGCAACAATGGCAGTGCCGTCACTGGTGGTGGGGCGGCTGGCACGCGCCTCCCTGAGTTAGTGGCCATCAAACCGCTTTAGGAGCGGTCGAAGTCGCGCTGCAGGTGCACCAGCCCGAGGCGCACGCCGTCCTTGGTGTGGATATTGGGCATGCGGCCGGTTTCCACGAACCCGAACTTCTTGTGCAGGGCAATGGAGGACTCGTTGGTGTCCACGATGTAGGTAATCATCGTCTCCACGTAGTCATTTTCCTTCGCGTGGTCCATGAGCGTGTCCATGAGCTCGCTGCCCACGCCCTTGCCCCGTGCGGACTCCGCAATATAGATGGAATCCTCCGCCGTGCCGTAGTAGATAGCTGGGGTGACAAACTGGAAGTAGGCGGCCCAGCCAATGATTTCGTCATCGTTCACCGCCACATAGACGGGAAAACCTTCCTCCTCCATCTGTGCGAGCCACTTTTCGCGGTCCTCGACGGACTCCTGCCACGTGACTAGGTTGGTGGCCGGCTTCGCGGCGGAGGCGGCATTATAGATGGCGGCGATTGCGGGGGCGTCGGCAAGCTCTGCGGGACGTACGTGCATGATGTTCCTTAAACCATGAGTTGCAAGTGGGTGAGGTCTATCCAGCGCCCAGCTTTGCGGCTGACTTCTTTTAACGTTCCTACAGTGGCAAAGCCGAACTTCTCATGCAACTTGATGGATGCGACGTTGTCCGCCACGATGAGTGCCAGCAGCGTATGGACCTGCTCCGCCTCGCGGGCATGCTGAACGACTGCATCGAGCAAGCGCGTGCCTACCCCGCGGCCGTGGGCGGTGGGATCAACGTAGATCGTCGTCTCGTAGCAGCCCAGCCACACCTTAGGATCGCGGTAGGGGCGGTAGAGTGCCCAGCCCAAGTACGCGCCATCGTCATCGAAAGCCACGAAACAAGGACAGGCTTCGCGGCGCAGCTGGTGGAGATACTCGGTGCGCTCTTCCACTGTGGCGGGTTCGCTGCGAAAGATGAAGTGGGTCTCCCGGATGGCCCAGTTTAAGGTGGCGGTCATTGCGGGGACGTCGGCGTCCGTCGCTTCACGGATTATCATGCGCGCAAGACTACACTCGCAGCCATGTCTAAGAAGAAGCCACGCCCCATGCCCGTTCCCGCCGAAGGTTTGAGCCAGCTTATCGACGCCCACACGCACCTCGCCTCTTGCCGCGACGCTGACGCCGACCTCGTTGAGCGTGCCCGTGCCGCAGGTGTTGAGCGCATCGTCACCGTGGGCGATGGCCTAGCGGAGGCGGAGAAGGCTTTGGCCGCGGCGCAGGAATTCGACAACGTGTACGCGGCCTGCGCTATTCATCCCACCAAGGCGCATGAACTCGACGAGGCCGCCCGTGCGCGCCTGAGCGAAATGGCTGCGGACCCGCGCTGCGTGGCCATCGGGGAAACGGGTCTGGATACCTACTGGATTTATCATGAGCCGGAACGAACTGCGCCGCTTGACGTCCAGGAGGAAGCGCTTCACTGGCACGCCGAGTTGGCAGCGAAGGTGGGCAAGACGCTGATGATCCACAACCGCGAGGCCGATGAGGATCTCATGCGCGTGCTGGGGGAGTGCGCTGAGGCGCCGAAGGTCATGCTGCACTGTTTCTCCTCGCCACTTGATGTGGCCAAGGAGGCTCTGGAGCGTGGCTACGTTTTGTCCTTCGCCGGCAACGTGACGTTCAAGCGCAACGAGGAGATGCGCCAAGCCGCAGCGCTCGCGCCAGCCGGGCAGCTGCTCATTGAGACGGACGCGCCGTACATGACCCCGGAGCCCTTCCGTGGTGCGCGTAATGAACCTTCGTTGATTGGTCATACGTACCGCTGCGTGGCGCAGGCGCGCGGCCAAGAAGTGGAAGACTTGGCCGCAGAGGTGGCTGAAACCTTCGCCGAGGTCTTCGGAGTGTGATGATCTTCACTCAAAGCAAAGGTGCTGCTCAACGGTGGCGCGCGTGTTTGGTGTGACGAGTGTGTTGCCAGTGGTGGCGGCGTGTAAGAACGTCTCGATCGTTACGCTCTGTTACCGTATCGTTATCCAAAGTTAGTCCGGCCTTGATGTTGCCGGCTGGCGTGCATTCGCACGCCACGTCAGGTGCTGAGGAGAGTGCAAAGGCCTCTCTGGGCACGAAGCAACGCAGAGACGAGTAAAGGTTTATGTCCCCGAAGAAGCAGATCAAGCGAATCAACAACTCCCGCTCCCTGCCCCTGCGCATGGCCACCGGCGGTGTGCTCGGCACGTTGGCTGTGGGTGGTGTCGTTGCCGTCGGTTCTCAGAAGGACATCACGCTCGACATCAACGGTGAGACCACCCAGCTGGCTACCTTCGCCGGTGATGTTAACGCGGCCCTCGAGGCCGCAGGTGTGAGCGTTGGCGGGGAGGACGTTGTCTACCCGGCGCTGTCTGAGCAGGTCTCCGATGGTGACTCGATTACCGTTCGTACCGCCAAGCCGGTTGCGGTGACCATCGATGGCGTGGAGACGAAGATGTCCTCCACTGACCTCACTGTGTCTGACCTGCTGGGCGGCCTCGACGGCATCGCCCCAGGCGCTGCTATCACCTCCGGTTCCAAGACCGTCGAGGATGATGAGGTTCTGACTGAGGGCATGAACCTTGAGGTGGTATCCCCGAAGATCATTAAGCTTTCTGACGGTGGCTCTGTGTCCTACGCCAGCGTTGCGGCTAAGACCGTGGAGGACGTACTGGAAGCCCGCGGTATCACCGTGGGCAAGGATGACCGTGTGTCGCCGGACCTTGACGCTCCCGTCAAGGCCGGCACGGCCATCACCGTGGACCGCGTGGACATCTCGGAAGAGGAGAAGACGGAGGACTTCGACGCACCAGCTACCTACGTTGATGACCCGGAGCTGGAAGAAGGCACCGAGGAAGTCCGCGAGGAGGGAACCCCAGGTTCGCGCACCGTGACCCGCAAGATTGTGAAGGTCAACGGTACGGAAGAGTCCAACGACATCATCAAGGAAGATGTGCGCACCGAGGCCGTCGCCGCAGTGATCGCGCGCGGTACCAAGCCGAAGTCCACCGCACCGGCCGTTGCTGAGGGCTCCGTATGGGATGCCCTCGCCCAGTGTGAGGCGACCGGTAACTGGTCCATCAACACCGGCAATGGTTTCTCCGGCGGTCTGCAGTTCACCCCGTCGACCTGGGCTGCCTTCGGCGGCACCGAGTATGCCCCGCAGGCATGGCAGGCTTCCCGCGAGCAGCAGATCGCTGTGGCCCAGAAGGTTCAGGCCGCGCAGGGCTGGGGCGCATGGCCCGCCTGCACCTCGAAGCTCGGCCTGCGCTAAAGCTTCAGCGCCCTGCGTATTAGTCTGGATGACATGACACAACCCCACCTGCTGGGCCCGGTGGAAATCCGCGAGCTCGCCGCTGAGCTCGACGTGACGCCGACAAAGAAGCTGGGCCAGAACTTTCTGCATGATCCCAACACCATCCGGCGCATCGTGGCTGCCGCGGACCTGCAACCGGAGGACCGCGTGGTGGAGGTCGGCCCTGGTTTGGGTTCGCTGACCTTGGGACTACTGGGCGAAGTCGAGCACGTGACGGCCGTGGAGATTGACCCGCGCCTGGCAGGCAAGCTCCCAGATACCGTGGCGGCGCGGGCAGCCAACTTTGCGGATCGCCTCACCGTGGTGGAGAAGGACGCGCTCACCGTTGCGGCAGGGGAGTTGGGGGAGCCGACCGCCTTGGTAGCCAACTTGCCCTACAACGTGGCGGTGCCGGTGCTGCTCCACCTGCTGGAGGTCTACCCATCCATTCGCCGCGTCCTGGTCATGGTGCAGCTGGAAGTAGCTGAGCGCCTCGCCGCCGCGCCAGGCAGCAAGGTCTATGGCATCCCCAGCGTGAAAGCATCCTTCTATGGACCGGTTCGCCAGGCCGGCACGATTGGCAAGAACGTGTTTTGGCCGGCACCCAAGATTGAGTCAGGGTTGGTGCGCATCGATTGCACCCGCCCCTTCGACGAGACACTACGGCCGCGGCTCTTTGCGCTGATCGACGCCGCCTTTGCCCAACGCCGCAAGACACTTCGCGCCGCCCTGGCAGGTTTCTATGGTTCCGCCGCAACAGCCGAGGAAGCGCTGCGCGCGGCGGACATCGATCCGCGCCTGCGCGGTGAGAAGCTGGGCGTGGAGGACTTCGTCCGATTGGCGGAAGTCTCATGAGTAGGACAGGAGACGACTCCCCGCAGATCTGGCAGGCGCGCGCCCACGCCAAGGTTAACCTGCACCTGGGGGTGGGGGAGGCCCGCGCGGATGGCTTCCATGAGCTGGCCACCGTGTTTCAGGCCCTCGACGTACATGACCGCGTGAGCTACCGCTGGGGCGAGAAAACCGCAGTGGAAGTCACCGGCAACCACGCGACGGGCGTTCCGGCATCAGCCGAGAATCTGGCGTGGCGCGCGGTAGAGCTGGTGGCTCACAACCTCATGTTGCCAGCTGCCGGCACGCTCACGATGGAAAAGAACATCCCCGCCGCCGGGGGCATGGCCGGTGGCTCCGCTGATGCCGCCGCGGCCCTGCTTCTGGCCAACCAAGCTTTGAGCACCGAATTCGGCCGCGAAGCCCTCAGCATGGAGAAGCTCTACGAACTCGCCGCGGAACTGGGCTCCGACGTGCCTTTTACCCTCATGGGCGGCACCGCCTTGGGGCGCGGGCGCGGCGAACTCTTGACCCCGATGCTCTCGCGCGGGCGCTATATCTGGGCGATTATCACCAATGCGGAGGGTTTGTCCACACCCTCTGTCTTCCGCAAGCTGGATGAGCTGCGCGCTGCCGGCCGTGGAAGCACACCACACTTGGACACGGAAGCCGTGGGCCAAGCCCTCGTCGGCGGCAACCCCCACGAGCTTGCCGCGGTGATGCACAATGACCTCCAGCCGGCAGCACTCTCTTTGCGTCCGGACTTACGCAAGATTCTCGACACCGGTGAGGCCGCCGGCGCCCTCAAGGGCATCGTTTCCGGGTCTGGGCCTACCTGTGCCTTCCTCTGCGAGGACGAGGAGACCGCACAGGAAGTGGTGGCCCAGGTCTGCGCCGATAACCGCGGAACCCGTGGCCTGGTGACCACAGGCCCTGCAACCGGCGCAACGCTGGTCTAGCGCCAGCGCTGCAGGTAGCGGTCCTTAGAGGACGGCCATCTCCACGGGCTTGAAGTCGAGCTTGTAGCGCTGCGGCTCCTGGTCACCGAGGAGGTCAAGGACCACCAGTTCTTGCTTGTTCGCATCCGTGACGTAGGCATAGCCGTTTGCCGCCTTGAGGATCGGACCCGGCTGTTGCCACTCCTCGTTTTCCTTCCACGGGGAGATAGCGTCAATCTTCTTTGTTACCTCGCCGGAATCCGGGTCGATGACGTTGAGCTTGCCGTCGGTCGTGAGGACTAGTGCCTCGCCCAAGGGGCCGCGGGCCAACGAGCGGAACCAATAGGATTCGCCCAGTTCAACCTTCTTGGCAGAGTAGTCCTCCGTATTGATGAGGGTCACTGAGGTGGGACGCTCGAAGTCGGCATCCTTGTCGGTCTTGTTGTCTGCCAAGATGATGTTGGATTCCTCCGAACCCGCAGAATTGCCGGAGCGCTGGTATCCGTCCTTGCCCGCGTAAGCGGAGACGTCGATCTTGTGGAATTCGGTGCCGTCGAAGACGACGGGCCCATCCTCGCAGCCGAAGAAAAGGGAACCGTTGCCGGCGGCAGCTTCGCCGTGGACGCCAGGACACTCAGTGGTTTCCGCAAGGACCTTGCCGGACTTGTCGAGGTGCTGGATGGTGTGGCGCTCGTCTTCCGTGCCCTTCGTGGTGACCACGGAGCCGTCTTTCAGCGGGACGGCCACACCGTGGTGCGCAGCGCCTGTCTCGACGGTGTTGACGGGCTTGGCGTCTTCCTTGCCGATGTCCTCGGTCTTGTAAATCCGTGCCACACCATCGCCGTCGGAGAAGAGCGCGGTAAAGCCGTCGTGGTGAACCACGTGACCGGCGTGCGGTGCGTCGATGGCTGCGCTGAGAAGCTGCGGCTGCGCCGCGTAGTAGTGCTTGTGGTCGCCGTGGGGCTTGGTGATGCGCCCCGTGTCGAAGGTGAGGAAGCTATCGCCCTTGGTCACCATGATGTGGCGGTTATCGCCGGCATCGCTTAGACGGAGGAATGCTTTCAAATCTTCGCTCTCGATGACCTCACCGGTTTCGCCGTCGAGCGTGGTGAGGCCGTTCTTGTGCGAAAGAAGGATACGGTTTGGCAGCTCGGCTACCTCAGTCTCACCTTCAGCGGCTTCGAAGCCGTCATGGCTGTGCTCCCCGTCATGGCCATCGCCGTGCTCGGCATGCGCGTGGGAGGCTTCAGTGCTGGAGGGCGACGTGGATTCCTCGCTGTCAGGGGAGGAGCAAGCGGACATGGTGAGGATCGTGGCGGAAAGTGCGGCGCACAGGGCGAGACGTTCTTTTTTCATAGTGCGCCAGAGTATTGGAAGTGAAAATCAATATCAATAAAGGTAATGGTGCGGGGGTAACCGCGCTGAGGCACTAAGATGAACTCTCGATATGGCGAACCTCATTAACCTCGAAAACGTAACCAAGTCCTTTGGTCTTAAGACCCTGCTGGACGGGGTCTCCCTCGGCGTGCAAACCGGTGATCGCATCGGCATTGTCGGCGTCAACGGCGGCGGCAAAACTACGCTGCTGGAAGTTCTCACCGGTATCGAATCCCCAGACTCGGGCCGCGTGTCCCACAACTCGGATTTGCGCATGGCGGTGGTAACCCAGCGATTCGAACTAGAGGAGTCGCTCACTATCGCCCAAGCCATCATCGAGCCGCTCGGGCTGGAAACCTTCGAGTGGGCTTCTAACGCCAAGGTGCGCGATGTCCTCGGCGGCCTCGGCATTGTTGACCTAGGGCTAGACACCCCTGTGGGCTCGCTCTCCGGTGGTGAGCGCCGCCGCGTCAACCTGGCTGCCGCACTCGTTCAAGACCTCGACATCGTGGTGCTCGATGAGCCGACCAACCACCTCGACGTCGAAGGCGTGCAATGGCTGGCCAGCCACCTGCTTTCGCGCAAGCTAGCGGTCGTCGTCGTCACGCACGATCGCTGGTTTCTCGACACCGTGGCCACCACTACCTGGGAGGTGCACGACGGTGTCGTCGATGCCTACGAGGGTGGCTATAACGACTGGACCTTCGCCCGCGCCGAGCGCGCCCGCCAAGCCGATGCCATCGAGCAGCGCCGCCAGAACTTGGCCCGCAAGGAGCTGGCGTGGCTGCGTCGCGGAGCGCCAGCGCGTACCTCGAAGCCGCGCTACCGCATCGAGGCGGCCGAGGCCCTCATCGCCGACGTCCCCGCACCGCGCGACAAGGTCGAACTCATGGCCTTTTCCAAGCAGCGCCAGGGACGAGTCGTCATTGAGCTCGAGGACGCAAAGGTCACAACCCCGGACGGTCGCACGCTCGTGGATCACCTCACCTGGCGCTTGGCGCCGGGCGAGCGCATCGGCCTCGTTGGTGTTAACGGTTCGGGCAAGACCACGCTGCTGCGCGCCCTTGCTGGTGAAGTCGAGCTTGCCGCCGGCAAGCGCATCGAGGGCAAGACGGTGCGCCTGGGCTGGCTGCGCCAGGAACTCGATGATCTGGATCCGGAGCGCCGGCTTCTCGACGCCGTCGAAGACGTCGCCACCTACGTTCACCTGGGCAAGAAGGAACTGTCCGCGTCCCAGCTCGCGGAGCGCCTGGGCTTTTCCGCGAAACGGCAGCGCACGCCGGTTGGCGATCTCTCCGGTGGTGAACGCCGTCGCCTGCAGCTGACCCGCGTGCTCATGGCAGAGCCGAATGTTCTGCTTCTCGACGAGCCCACGAACGACCTCGACATCGATACTCTCCAGGAACTGGAGTCCTTGCTGGACTCTTGGCCGGGCACCTTGGTGGTCATCTCGCACGACCGCTACCTCATCGAGCGCATCGCGGATAACACCTATGCGCTGTTTGGGGATGGCAAGCTCACCAACCTGCCGGGCGGAATCGAGGAATACCTGCGCCGCCGCCAGGAGATGGAGGCCGCCACTGCGCGCGGCGTCCTTGATTTAGGAGAAGCTTCCAAGAACTCTGACGAGCAGAGCGCGGACGCCGCCCCGGCCAAGCGGTTGAGCTCCCAGGAAGAGCGCGAGCTGACCAAGAAGATGAATGCGCTGGAGCGCAAAATGAGCAAGCTCGACGATAAGACGGCGCAGCTGAACGAAAAGATGGCGGTGGCTGCAGAGAAGATGTCCTCCGGTGAGGGGGACAGCGGTGAGCTAGCGAAGCTCGACTCCGAGCTCAAGGCCATTGCCTCTGAGCGCGAAGAGCTAGAAATGGAATGGCTGGAGTTGGGGGAGAAGCTCGAGGGGTAGGCCCAGCCCTACCCGAAGAGCGCCGCGATGCCCAGCATCGCCGGCAGCGAGAGGAAGGTGGTGAGGAAGACCGTATCGCGCGCCACCGTTTCTCCCGACTGGTAGGTCGCGGCATAGTTGTAGACGTTCTGTGCGGTCGGAAGCGCGGCCAAGATCAGCGCTGCGTAGAGCTCGTTGCCGCTCAGCCCCAACGTCAAGCCGGCCGCCAGCGCAATCGCCGGCATAGCAATGAGCTTGAGAACCGTGGCGGTAATCGTAGGTAGGCGGTCAACGGCCAACAGCCCGTCACCGGTGAGTGAGGCGCCAAAGCTCATCAGGATCATCGGGATGGAGGCACCACCAAGGATCTCGAGCGGAGCCATAATGACGTCGGGGACGTGCCAGCCTGCGGCGGACACGATGAAGCCGGCGATCGCCGCGATGACCACTGGGGCTGTCAACCCTGAGACCACGGAACTTAAAATCGAACGCAGGCTCGTTCCCTGGGCGTTGAGGCCGGCAATGATGAAGGGCGAGAGGACTGCCATTTGCAGCACCAGCGCGGGCACCACAAAAGTGGCATCACCGATGACATAGGTGGCGATCGGCAGCCCGATGTTCACAGAGTTGTAGTAGCTGGCTGCGGCTGCGCCGGCCATGGTTTCCGCTCCGCTACGCCGGAAGAATAACGCGCTCAGCACCCAATACAAGGCCATCGTGGCGACCGAAGCTATCGCGATGACGGCGACAACCGGCGAGGCAAAGGCCGAGGTGTCAGAGGTGGCCACGCTGGAAAAGATCAGCGCTGGGGTCGCCGCCCAGAACGCCGTGCGATTGAACTGCAGGCGCGCCTCACCTTCGCCGATAACGCCGCGCCGAGCCATGATGAAGCCCACGCCGATAACCACAAAAATGATGGCGAAACCGGTTAAGACGTCCAGCAACAGTGATCACCTTTCGGATACTCGTTAAAAAATCCATACTAAAGCCAGCCTTGGCTATTCTTCCATGCCGGCATGCAGCCACCGGCAAGTGATAACAAAGTGGTATCGAAAATCCCACATGAGCGGGAAGTCTTTTTCCGCCGAAGCATTTTTGTGGCACGGTGGAAGGCATGAATTCTTTCCGTCGTGTTTCCCGCATGTCCGCCACCGCCGCCGTGGCAGCTACCCTCACCACTGCTCTGTCGGTGTCCGCTGCCCAGGCCGCCCCGGTTAACTCCTCTTCCGCACAGCTGCAGGACGTAAACCAGCTGTCTTCCCAGGCCGTTGAGCAGGTCAACTCTTTAGAGATCGAGCTGCCTGCGCAGGCCTATGACCTGGCGAAGCAGTTTAACGTCCAGTTGCCGGGCTTCATTAAGAAGCCGACCCCGGCCGTCGCCGGCGAACTCGTTGGTGCTACCCACGCCCACCTGCTCAAGCAGGGCCACCACGAGGATGCCAACGCCAAGAACATCGCGCAGGAGTGGGCAAACCAGGCAGCAGCTGGCAAGGTCACCTTCCACGACAATGCAGGCGATGGGCTGACCCACCTGGAGGAGGGCAGCGGCAACATTTACAAGCTCACCGAATCTGAGGCCAAGGAGCGCGTGGACTGGCTCAACCGCGACGTGCCCGTGACCAAGACGGATGGCACCGGCTTCGGCGTCGCCCAAGCTTTTGACGGAACCTACGTCTACGTGGCGGAGTACTTCTTCAACAAATAATCCTCCCGAGAGGCTCTTTTTAAGGCCCTGCTGGAATATGGCTACCTCAGTTCAGCCATAGGCGGGGCCTTCTGCACGTTTTCGTGGAGAAGGTTACAGTGGGGCCCATGATTTTGATCAACGTACAGTTCCACGTCAAGCCCGAGTACGCCGAGACCTTCCTCGACGAGATCGACTGGTACACCAAGGCCTGCCAGGCTGAGCCCGGCTGCATCGACTTCAAGTGGTTCCGCGATCCGGAAGACAAGCAGCGCTTCCTGCTCCTCGAGTCCTACAAGGACGGCACCGACGTTGACCACGTCAACACCGAGCACTTCAAGCGCTCCTGCGAGGAGCTCCCGAAGTACCTGGTGGAGACGCCGGACATCATCAACACTCACATCGATGGAAAGACCAATTGGGATAAGATGAGTGAATTCTCCGTCTAGGAAAGTGTGCAGCTTGGCTTCCAGTAAGAAGGAAGCACACAAGTAACGGCGAAGCGAGAACGGCCGGGGAGGCACATCCCCGGCCGTTTTCTATGTGCTCAGACCTAGAGGCGAATCACGTCAACTGCCCGAGTTGCCAAAGTTATAGGCGCTCGCCTCAAGATCTGGCGAAAACTTTGGCAACAAGGGCTGCTGCTAGGACAATGCTGCTAGCGCGCTGCCCTGATTAGTGAGGGCCAAAGCCTAGAGCGAGCAGGCCGTGCTCGTGGACTTGTCCCCGTTGGAGTACTGCTCGAGGGCGTCGGAAAGCGCCTGCACATACAGCGCTGCGCCCTCGGCCTGTGGGTGCACGCCGTCGTCGTAGAGCAACGCCGGGTTCTCTTGGGCCATGCCGCACCAGTCGGCCACGTAGACGTTGTCGTGCTCCTTTGCGGCCTCGATAATCTCTGCGCGCGCCTGACCCATCCAGTCGCGCTCGCCGTAGGGCACGACGAGGATAACCGTGCGATCGGAACCGAGGATGGTGAGGAGCTCGTCCATCTCGCCGTCCGCAGCCGGCCCGTTCGTTCCCAGCCCCACAAAGACGGTGGAACGTAGCTGTTCAGAGTCCTTCAGCTGTCGAATCGCAGGAATCGCCTCCCCATACTGGCGGGAAACCGCCGCATCGATGAGGATTCCGGGGAAGCGCTCGTTGAGGGCTTCGGAAGCAGCAAGCATGACCGAATCACCCACCGCGTTGATCTCCGTGCCCGCAGGTAGCGCCCGCTTCTCCTTCGGCTTCGTGGTTTCTGTCGGCGTTGCTGGGGCCGATGCGGCGGTCTGCTCATTGGCCTGCGACATGCGCTCCAATTCTCGCTCGAGCTCGGTCTGGTCCTGTGACGTGACCAGCCCATAGGCCACGCCCAGCGCCGAGAGGATCACCATGGCGGGCACGGCAGGCCACATGGCCTTGCCGAAACCGTCCTTCATCTCGGCCACAGTGGGGCGCGAGGCCCAATAGGTGCGCCACGTGGCGACATATCCGGCGCGGCGGAAGGGGTTCTCAACGAACTGATACGTCACCTCAGCCAGCAGGCAGGACACGGGAAGCGCGAGTAGTCCCAGCAGCCACGCCGGGGCATCAGACAGCTCGCGGAGGATCATCACCACCGGCCAATGCCACAGGTAGAGCGAGAAGGAACGCTGGCCCAGCCACCGCATCACCCGGGTACGGAAGAACCATGTCAGCGGTCCGGTCTCACGCACCACGCCCCAGATCATTGCCGCGCCGAGGAGGCTGGTGAGGACCAGGCCGCCGCGGTAGGTGAATTCAAGGTCCGCGCCCATCCACACCAGCTGCGCCAGGTATCCGATTAAGGCAAAGGACCCGATGGTGCCGGCGATAACGCCTGTGCTTGTCGACGCCCACGAGTCCGCCTTCGCCTCCTTCGACGTCGAGGTGAGTAGAAGGGATAACAGCGCACCGATGAGGAGGCCGAAGGCATGGGTATCGGTGCCGTAGTAGACACGGGTGGGGTCTTCGCCCGGAGTGAACAGCAGCGCCATCGCGGCAGCGGAGGCGGCGGCGAGGACAAGAGAAAGCGCGATGGGCAGGCGCTTGGGCTGGTGCCGCGACAGAGCAAAAGCGCCAAACATGAGCAGGGGCCATAGGAGGTAGAACTGCTCCTCAACGGCCAGGGACCAGTAGTGGGCGAAGACTTGCACCTCATTGGGCGCAAAATAGGTCTGGCTGGTGGCGATTTGGGTCCAGTTGTTGACGAAGAAGAAGGTACCCAAGAATTGTTCCCGGATCCCCACGGCTAGGTCCCCGCCGATCATTGCTACGAGGGCCGTGCACAGGCATAAGACCACGAGCGCAGCCGGAAGGATACGCCGGAAGCGCCGGATCCAAAAGTCGGTGAGGCTGATGCGCCCGGTCACGGCGAACTCGCGCACGAGCAGCGAGGTAATGAGGAAGCCGGAGAGGACAAAGAACATGTCGACGCCGAGGTAACCGCCAGGGAGTAGATCCCCGAAGAAGTGGTAGAGCACGACCGCCAAGACCGCGAGACCGCGCAGCCCATCCAGGCCCGGTACCGGGCGCAGGCGCGCGCGACGCTGGCGCGTGACGGTGGGGGATTCTTTCGGCACCGCTGGAGTGTCAGCGCCCTTCGTGTTGTCCTGGCGCGCGGCCTGGCGCTGCTCGCGGGAGCGGCGTGGTGCTTTGAGCTGCTTGCTCGTCGGTGTGCCGACGGGCTGCGAGCGCCGCGCCAAGGCGCGCGAGATCTCATTCTCAGGCCGTGGTTCGGGGGAACTCTCGGCGGGTGTGGGCTGAGCTGGGGGTTGCGAAGCGGCCTTGGCGATCCGCTCGACAGGCTGAGCCGGACGGGGCTGTTCGTCGCACTGCGGCCGGGTAGATCGAATACGCTGTGGCCGCGTAGCGCGCGGGAGCGAGCGGCGGTGCGGCGAGGGGGTTTCCTCGGCGGCCTCGCGGGCTTTGTGCAGCTTGGCCTTGCGCACAGCGGAGGCCTTGGGGAGGGACCCCGGGTTCAGCTCAAGGGAGGTGTCCGTGGCCCGACGAGGGACACGGGGCCCAGGGGATCGCAGGAACTTCTTCACTGAACACTCCACACGTAAGGGATTGGGGTCTAGGGAACCGGGGTAATCCTACTCGGGTGGTGGCAGAGAATCGGGAAGGTTTCCTGGGAGCGTGTTAGGTGCGCAGAAGCTGGCGCAGCACGGTGCTCACACCATTGTCGGTATTGGCAGGCGCGATAATATCCGCTATTTCCTTCAGCTTCGGATGCGCGTTGTCCATGGCGACAGCCGTCCCAGCGGCGCGCAGCATTTCGAGGTCATTGAGGTAGTCGCCGAAGGCCACGGTGGCGGTGATTGGAACGTTGGCAAGTTCAGCGAGCTTGAGCAAGGCTGCGCCTTTATCCACGCCGCGGGCCATGACATCGAGCCAGACCTTGCCCGATACCGCCACGTTGTCCTCCGGTACGGCGCGACGAATCGGCTCGTAGAGGTGAGCCTCGGAACCGGATTCGCAGAGGATGGCGATCTTGATGATGTCGCTATTGGGGACGTCGTCCACGTCGTCGACCCACGTGACCGCCTTGTAATACTTGGAAATCTCCGCGCGTGCTGCCTGCGTGACATCCCGCGCCACGTAGGCGGTCTCCGGAGAACAGAGAACGACGGTGTGTGCCTCGCTGATGGAGGCTGCGGCCTCGCGCGCCGCGCGCACGGTTTCTTCCTGCAGCGGGAAGGTGGCGATGATCTCGCTGCCGCGCAAAATCACCGAGCCGTTCTCGGCAATGAATGTGCCACCCTTTGGGAACATGTCTTGTAGGGTGGCCAGCTGGCGTCCCGAGGCCGGAACCAGCTCGCAGCCGCGGGCAGTGGCGAGCTCCTCAAGCTCTGAAAAGTCTGCGGGCAGCTGACCGTGGGCATCGAGGAGGGTGCCGTCCATGTCAAGAGCAACAAGCTGTGGGAGCAAGAAATTCACACCAATCTGAAGGTTGGGTTTAGAAGCAGGGGTCGATGTTAAAACCAGCCTCAAAAACAGGTGGCTGAAACATGTGTGATATGGAACACTGGTGCGCATGACTACGACTGATCCAGTACTCGTTTCCGTCCGCAACCATACCGGAGTCCTCGAACTCAATCGGCCGAAGGCCCTGAACTCGTTGACCCCGGACATGATCGATATCATCCGCCGCTCCCTCGAAACGTGGGCGCAGGACGATGAGATTGAGCAGGTCCTGATTTACTCCAATAGCCCTAAGGCATTTTGCGCGGGCGGCGATGTGCGTCACGCGCGGGAGGGAATCGCGGAAGGCAAGCTGGAGGAGGTCGATGCCTTCTTCGCCAGCGAGTACCTCACTAACGGTGATATCGCAGAGTTCCCGAAGCCCTATATCGCCGTCATCGACGGTGTTGTCATGGGCGGTGGATTGGGCATTTCCCTGCACGGCTCGCACCGCGTGGTGACGGAAAAGGCCTTCGCCTCGATGCCGGAGATGAACATCGGCTATGTCACCGACGTCGGTGTGGCCTATGCGGCCCAGCGCATGGTGGGCACCCGCGGTATCGCCTCACCGGGCTTGGCCAAGTTCTGGGGTCTTAGTGGATACCGCATGTATGCCGCAGACATGTTGTGGACTGGCGTGGCAACCCACGTTGTCAAGGATGCACACGAGCTGATTGAGGCCGCCATTGAGCGCGGTATTGATGCCGCGCTGGAGGACCTCGCCCTGCCCGCACCCGAAGAGCCCGCCCCGCTGGAGCAGGTGGCCAAGGACCTGGAGGAGACGTTTGCCCTGCCAACGTGGGAGGAAATCTCCGCGGAGCTGGACAAGCGCCCGCTCATTGCCGGTGAGGTCCGCCGCCTTATGGCAGGGGCGTGCCCAGCTGCCATTATCGCGGCTAACGAGCTTTATGAGGCAGAGGCCGGTGTCGACGACATTCGCGAGGCCCTCCTTTTGGAACTCAAGCTGGGCATGCATATGTACCGCCGTCCCGACTTTTCTGAGGGCGTGCGCGCGGTACTAGTGGACAAGACTCAGGACGCAGCGTTTAACCCGGCCACCACAGAGGAGGTTGACGTCGAGGAGTTCCGCGCCGTGCTGAACTCCTAATGCTCACGCTCCCAGCTGCACATGCTTTCAGCGCTGTCCGAGCACTTATAGGGGGCGCGCCCGGTGGTAGGCAGCGCGCGCCCGCTGCTCGTCCACGCCTGCCGGCACCGCAACGTTGAGGGTGGCTTGCGTGGCCGCCGGAGTCGGTGCGGGGAGGTGGAACGCGGGGGCATCGGACAGCGCGAGGCCTTGGCGGCCGTCGGGAAGCTGCACCGGCAGCAAGGTCCACAGGCCCAGAACTGGCATGGCCAGCTGTGGCAAGCGTGCAGAGCGTGCCTCAGTGATGGACACGCGGGCCCGAATCAACTCGGGGATGGCCTGGTCATATCCGAAACGGCGCAGGTTACCCGCGGCCTGAGCGGACAAGGAACCGGCTAGCTCGTCTGCCCAGGCCCAGGTGAAGATGTTCGTGGAGGCGTCGATCGTCGCGATGAGGTGCGCGGGCACCGTGAGCGAGCCGTAATCGGAGTTTACAACGGTCCGCGAGGTAACAGGATCAAGGTCCGCCCACAGGTTGGGGAAGCGGGCCTCCAAGAAGAAGTTGTGCTCGGTGGCGAGGAAGTGGGCGTCGGCCAACACTTCGCGCGCGCTGAGCCCAACGCGGCCCGGGGCCTGGGGGAGAGCCACGATCCGGGAGCCGTGGAAAAGCGCGAGATTTTCCGCGTGGCTCTGCGGAATGCCCAGGTAGGCGAACAACTCGCCGGTGGCTAGGCGCTCGTCGACGCCACCGGTGACGTCCCCTGAGTGCTCAATTCCGGCCAGGATGCTCACCCGAGGATCCGGGTTAATCTCCGCGAAATCGACGGCGACCAATGCTTCGCCATCGCCCTGTGGGACGCGGACAACGGGCCGGTCGCCCACCAGCCGTCGTGCCAAGCCGCGCAGCAGGGCAGAGTCAGGTTGCGGCCCGTGGAATTCCGGCTGCGGTGCGTGCTCTGCCATGCCGGTGGTCCAGCGCAGCTCCCCGTTGTGGATGGTGGCAAGACGCAGTCCATCGAAATCATAGACCCCGGAATCAGTGCTAAAACGCACGACGGCGCGCTGATCCAGGTCTGGCTGCCCTTCCTCCGAGGTTGCTGATGCGGAATCGGTGGGAATGAAATTCACCTCGACGTCGCGAACGACGCCTAGGCGTGAGGCAAACGTGGCGTCGATGCCGGCTTGGATAAAGGCGCCAGCGGAGTACAGGTTCTGGGCTGAATCCATGGGTCTCCTTGACTAGTTTGTATTCCTGCGGAAGGGGTGCTCGATGGCCTCCTCGTAGGCCTGAAGGAGGGCTTGGGTGGATTCTACCCAGGAATGTTTTTCAGCTTCGCGGCGGGCGGCCTGTCCCATCTGCGCCCGGCGGGAGGAATCACGGAGGAGGCTGAGAGCGGCGCGGGCCCACGCGGTGTCGTCAGCGTCGGGCTCGATGAGATGTCCTGTGACGCCTTCTTCGATAACGAAGGGGATGCCGCCGGCATTCGTGCCGATGACCGGAACCCCAGAGGCGAAGGACTCGAGAGCCACGAGTCCCAAGGTCTCTGTGGCGGAGGGGAAGAGGAAGACATCCCCCACGGCGAAGGCGGCGGCGAGCTCCTCGCCGGAGAGGTAGCCCGTGAATACGGTGTGCGCAGGATCGAAGTTGGACTTGAGCTCCTCCAAGGCGGGGCCATCGCCGACGACGGCTAGGCGGGCGTCGCTAAGCTGTGCCCTCACCAGTTCCATCACGTGATCGAGGCGTTCCAAGTCCTTCTCCTTGGAGACGCGGCCGATATAGGTCACCAACGGGGAATCCGGGTTACCGTCGGTCAGGCGCTCGCGCATCTGTTCCGTGGCGCGACTGGGGTGATAGGTCTGCGTATCAACAGCCTTGGGCCACAGCTGCACGTTGCGGATCCCCATCATCCGAGCCTTATCCACCATGGGGCCGGAGGTGCACAGGTTCACCGCAGCCTGGTTGTGCAGATACTTCAGCGCGGCTTCGGTCAGCGGCCTAGTCCACCCAATCCCCAGCGCTTCAACGTACTCGGGGACATTGGTGTGGAAGCTGGCTACCAGCGGTACGGCATCGCGCTGCGCGGCAAAGACGCCGAGGGCCGCGGTCCAAATGGGATTGACCGCGTGGATGACATCGGGATCGAAATCCCGGATCTCTGTGAAGAACTTCCACGAGGGCAGGCCAAACTTGATCTCCGGGTAGACCCACAGCGACAAACTGGGGATGCGGGTGACCTCGAAGCCGGCATAGGTGTCAGGGGCCTTGCCTGTGGCAAAAATCCGCACCTCATGGCCCATCGCGGCCAGCTGGTCCAGCGTGCGCGTCAGGCGGGTGACCACGCCGTCGATCTTGGGCAGGAAGACCTCGGTAACGATAGCGATGCGCACGAAGGTTTAAGCCTCCGCAGCGTCCGCGCCGTTGGCCAAGGCTTCGGGAACACCAGCGTGCTGCTGGCGCGTCCACAGCGACTGGGCTGGAATCTTGGAGCGGTCAGCACGGTCGGCGTACTTACGCGCGACCTCCTCCACCTCGTGGAGCAACCCCTCCGACAAAGTGGTCGGCTCCAGGCCGAGCTCGAGGAACGTGTCGTTGGTGACGTGGAGTTCATTCTCTGCGGATTCCTTGCGCGGGTTCGGCACATAAGCCACTTCCGCACCAGAGATCTTCGCCAGTAGTTCTGCCAGGTCACGCACGCGGTGGGTTTCGGTCATCTGGTTGATGATCTTGACGCGCTCGCCGCGTGCCGGCGGATTCTGCAGGGCCAGCTCGATGCAGCGCACCATGTCACGAATGTGAATAAAGGCGCGGGTCTGTCCGCCGGTGCCGTGCACGGTCAGCGGATAACCAATGCCGGCCTGAATGAGGAAGCGGTTGAGCACCGTTCCGTAGTCACCGTCATAATCAAAGCGGTTAATGAGGCGCTCGTCCTTCTGGGTCTGCTCAGTGTGCGTGCCCCAGATGATGCCCTGGTGTAGGTCGGTGATGCGCAGCTCATCATTCTTGGCGTAGTAGGCAAACAGGTGCTGGTCCAGGACCTTCGTCATGTGGTAGACCGAGCCCGGGTTGGAGGGGTAGAGGATTTGCTGCTTGACGACGCCATTCTCGCCCGCATCCACCTGCACATCCAGGTAGCCCTCCGGAATCTTCATACCGGCGGTGCCGTAGCCGTAGACACCCATGGTGCCCAAGTGGGCGACGTGGATATCTTGCTCAGATTCCACGATGGCGGCGAGCAAGTTGTGGGTGGCGTTGATGTTGTTATCCACCGTGTAGCGTTTGGTGCGCGAATTCTTCATGGAATAGGGGGCGGCGCGCTGCTCAGCGAAGTGCACCACCGCATCCGGGCGTTCGGTATTCAGGAACTCCAGCAAGCCGTCGTAGTCCTGGGCCACGTCGAGGTTACGGAAGCCGATGGTCTTGCCGGAAACCTCGGTCCACGCGGCCAGGCGATCCTCAATGGAGGCGATGGGTGTTAAGGATTCCGCGCCCAACTCCTCATCGATGGCGCGCCGGGAGAGGTTATCCACGATGATGACCTCGTGGCCTTGGTCGGAGAGATAAAGGGAAGCGGGCCAACCGCAGAAGCCGTCTCCGCCGAGAATCGCTACCTTCATTTTTTGTCTCTCCACTTCTTGGGTCGGGGTCAAAACGTGCTGTACCAGCAGGGGTCTAGTCTATGTTGACACGCGTAAGTTGGGGGTTCGTTACGTGGCACACTTTTTTCGAACATACCGTTTGCTCGCCTGCGTCGGGGGCGCGCGGGGTAAACAGTAGATGAATGTTCTCTAAGAGCCTGTAGACTAGCCCGCATGCTTGAAGCCGTGCTGAATGCCTTCGCCGATTCCGTCAACGCGCTTCTCATCGGAATCCTGGTGGCCATCGGCATCATGCTTCCGCGGGGGAGCTACCGCAAGATCGCGGCCCTCGTCATCGTCGGTGACTGGTTCGGCGTGCTCACCGCCGCTGCTGTGGTGATGTTCGTCTTCGTCGGTATCCAGGACAAGGTGGCCGCCGCGCTGGAATCACCGCTGCTTGGTTGGGGTCTGGTGGTCATCGGCCTGGGGCTGGGTCTTCTGGCCTGGCGCTCCAAGGGCGAACCCAATGACATGGTGCAGAAACTCCTCGGCCCACTGCGCACGCCCTCGGCCAAGACTGTCGCGGTGGGCTATGCCATGGGTGTTATCCAGTCCTTGACCTCCGTGCCTTTCTTCTATGGGCTGATGCACCTTGCGGCAGGGGACTTTAGCAACACCGTTAAATACGGCGGCCTTTTCTTCTATGCCACTTTCGCGCTCTCACTGCCCACGGTGTGCGGGCTTTTCATCGCTGTGGTTCGGGCGAAACCACATTCCTGGGCCGGTCGCGCCTTCGCGTGGGCGCGGGAAAACTCTGCAGCAGTGGCACTATGGAGCGGCTACGGAGTGGCCGCCTTCCTGGTGGTGATGGGTCTCGTTGCTCTTCTATAACGAGCCGGCTGGTGGGCAAGAGTTCAAAAGTGAACTGCCCTAGTTGCCAAAGTTCTGGTCAGTTTTTGCGGCGGACTCGGGAGTTTTGTCAACAACGGCAGTTGCGGTGCTAGTCGTAGAGGACTTCGTCGAGGGGGAGGGCGTCGCCAAGCGGCGCCTGATTCTGAGCAATGTCGACGTAGCGCGCGGCGTGCGGGATGAAGGCGGCGGATTCCTCAGGGCTCAACGCACGGCGCACCTTGGCGGGCACCCCGGCGGCTAGGGCGCCGGCGGGAATGTTTTGGCCCTCGAGCACCACCGCGCCGGCGGCGATGAGAGAGCCTGTGCCCACGGTGGAGCCGGAAAGCAAAGAAGACTTCATTCCAACCAGCGTGCCCGCGCCCACCCGCGTGCCGTGGAGCATGGCCATGTGGCCCACGGTGACGTCATCCTCCAGCACACACGGCGCAGTGGTTTCGACGTGGATGACGCAGTTGTCTTGGATATTGACGCGGGCGCCAAGGCGGATGGCACCAACATCTCCGCGCAGCACGCTGCCATAGAACACGGAAGAATCTGGCCCGATGGTGACGTCACCGATGATGGTGGCATTCGGCGCAATCCAGGCGCTGCGGTGGATGCGGGGAGTGTGCCCTTGGAAGGGGAGGATGAGCATGGCGGATTAGCTTTCTTCAGGGGGTGGGTTCGACGGACACAGCGAGTGACTCGGAAACTTCATAATCGCCGGGCTCCGCGTTGAGTTGGGACAGCGTCTCTCTTTCTGCAAGCGACAACGGGATGGCCCATCCCTTCTTGGGGTCGTGGACGGGACGCTGTTCTCTAGTCGTGGGGGAGAGATGCACCGTGGTCTGAGGGCCACGCAACTGCGCGGGCTCGCCGGAGCGCGCCACCTCACTGAGCACCTGCGCACCGGCAGGGGAGGTAACCAGGATGATGAGACCGCTCGCAGTGTGCACGGAAAGATGATCGAAAGAAACCTCGACGGCGTGGGGATCCGGGGAGGCCAAACGGACAGTGCTGGAGCCGCCAAGCTTGTCGACGGCATTCTTAACCGCAGAAAACAATCCCATGGCGCGATCCTAGCGCGGGGGTACCATCGGGCACTGTGATTGACGCGAAAGATACAGCACTCGTCATTGAAGGCGGCGGCATGCGCAATTCCTATACCGCCGCGTGCATCGTCAAGCTCCTAAAGGAGGAGGTGGAATTTGGCTGGGTTGGAGGTGTTTCCGCGGGCTCTTCACACACCGTGAACTTCCTCTCCCGCGACGTGAGCCGCTCGGAAGAATCCTTCGTGGATTTTGCCAAGAACCCCAGCTTCGGTGGCCTGGGTTCGCTGCTGCGCGGTAGCGGCTACTTCAATGCGGAGTTCATCTATGAGAAGGCCGCCGATCAGGACATGCCCTTTGACTGGGAAGCATTTCAGGCCAACCCGGCGCAGATGTGTATTTCCGCCGCGCGCGCCGATACCGGGGAGAGCGTGTACTGGGGGCGCAATGACATAAAGACACAAGAGGACCTGATGGTGCGCGTTCGCGCGTCTTCGACGTTGCCGCTGATCATGCCGATGCGTGTTATCGATGGCGCACCGTACGTCGACGGTGCGATGGGGGAATCCGGTGGCATCCTCATCGAGCAGGCGGAGAAGGCCGGCTTTGAAAAGTTCTTGTTCCTTGGCTCGAAACCGCGTGGCTACGTGCGGCCTGAGGTAGGGCGGCCCGCGGCGCTGCGACGAATCTTCCGAAAGTACCCTGCCGTGGCGGAGTCAATGATTGCCCGGCCGCCCCGGTACAACGCCTCCAAGGACCGGCTTCTGGAGCTGGAAAAGGAAGGGCGAGCCCAGCTCTTCTTCCCAGAAGATATGCAGGTGGCTTCGACCGAACGCTCGGTGACTAAGCTGCGCGCGAACTATGAAGCCGGGCGCGCGCAGACCTATGCGGAATGGCCGGCGTGGAAGGAATTCCTCAGCAGTTAAGGGAAACGCTGTGCCTAATCCGCCACGAGGGTTTCGATGGTGAGCTCCGGGTGCTCCTTCTCAATGAAGGCCAGCTTCCACTTATCACCAAAGAGCGCGATGAGCTCGCCGTCGGTGCGGGTGAAGATCTCCACGCCGCGCTGGCGGCCCAACTCGGGCGCGGATTCGGCGTCGGTGCGGCGCGCCACCGAGTAGGGGATGGGTTCGGTGATGGTCTCCACGTTGTACTCGACCTCCATGCGAGCCTGCATGACCTCGAACTGCATGGGGCCCACCGCGGCCATGACTGGGGCGGCATCGCCACGCGTATCGTTGCGCAGAATCTGGACCACGCCCTCCGCAGCCAGCTGGTCCAAGCCCTTGCGGAATGCCTTGTAATCACCCAAAGACTTCGCGCGTAGGATGCGGAAGGACTCCGGCGCGAACTGCGGCATGGGCTTGAACTGTACCTTCTTGCCTGTGTAAATCGTGTCACCGGGAGCCAAGGAACCGGCGTTGACCAAGCCCACGATGTCACCCGGGTAAGCCGTGTCCACGGTGTCACGCGTGCGGCCGAAGACCGTCAGCGCATACTTGGTGGAGAAGCTGCGGCCGGATTGGGCGTGGTTGACCTGCATGCCGCGCTCAAACTCACCGGAGACCACGCGCATAAAGGCCAAGTTATCGCGGTGCTTGCGGTCCATGCCTGCCTGCACCTTGAAGATGACGCCCGCAAAGTCGTCAGTAACCTCACGTACCTCGTCGATGGCGGAGGTGGCGGCCTCGATGGCCTGCGGATCCGAATCGCGGGAGCGCGGAGCCGGGGCGATGGCGCACAGGGTATCCAGAATCTGGTGCACGCCGAAGTTCAGCATTGCAGAGGCGAAGATGAGCGGGGAGGTCACGCACTGCTCGAAGAGCTCCTGGTCGTGCAAGGCGCCATCGGCAGCCAGCAGCTCTGCTTCCTCCACGGCCGTCTCCCAAGCGTCCTCTTCTTTCGCGGCTGCATCCTCAGGCGCGTAGTGCTCCTCCGGGGCGATGGTGGAACCACCGGCGGTGCGCAGGAAGTGCACGTACTCATCGGCCTCGCCGTCATCGTTGATGTGGGCCAAGCCGCGGAAGTCGCCGGCGATACCCACCGGCCAGTACAGCGGGGTGGGCTGCAGCTGGATTTCGTTGACGATTTCGTCGACAAGCTCCAGCGGCTCACGGCCCACGCGGTCCCACTTGTTGATCACCGTGATGATCGGCAGGCCGCGGGCCTTGCACACGCGGAAGAGCTTGAGGGTCTGGGGCTCGAGGCCCTTGGCGGCGTCGATAAGCATGACGGCAGCATCCACCGCCGTGAGCACGCGGTAGGTATCCTCCGAAAAGTCCGCGTGGCCCGGGGTATCCACCAGGTTGATCATGTAGGGCTCGCCCTCGTGGCCCTCGGGCGCGTACTCGAACTGCAGGGCCGAGGAGGCCACGGAAATACCGCGTTCCTTCTCCATCTCCATCCAGTCAGAAACCGTGGACTTGCGGTTGCCCTTGCCGTGCACCGCGCCGGCCTCGTTGATGACGTGCGCGTGGAGCGCCAGCGCCTCCGTCAGCGTGGACTTACCAGCATCCGGGTGGGCGATGACGGCGAATGTGCGGCGGCGGGAAGCTTCGGAGGCAATACTCATGCGGGCTAGTTTAGCCGCTGGCTGCTACCACTCCACATTGAGCTGGCGGCCCAGATCATCAAAGATGCGCCGGGCCACGGAGAGCTTCTTCGCAATCGGCCGCTGCAGGCCTGGCTTGCGCTTCTGGTTGTAATACTCGCCGGATTCGAAATGGATGCCGGGGGTGCCGCTGAGGAAGTAGGCCAAGTTCTCCCCGCCTTTGTCCGCCTTGCCCAAGACGTATTGAGCCGCAGTGGTCGAATAGAGCTTGCTCGTCCTGCTCGTGGAGTTATGCCCGAAACCAGTATTCAATATCCCCGGGTGGAAGGCCACGGAGGTCAGCCCGTGGGAGTCGAGGTAGCGGGTCAGCAGGATATCGCCCAACTTGGCGTTGCCATAGGCGCGCTCCGCCGTGAATTTTTCAAAAGTATTCGGGTCACCGGGGTCGAAAGAGGAATACAGCATGTTGGCCAACGAGGCGGTCTGCACCACGGTGGCGTTGCTGGCCCGCAGCGTATCGCGCAGCAAGGAGGTCAGCAGGAAGGGAGCCACGACGTTGATCTGCCACGTGCGCTCGAAGCCATCGGCGGTGGCGAAGGGGCCGTCGAACATTCCGCCGGCATTATTGCCCAAGGCGTCGATCCGCGGGTATTGGCTCAGCTCCTCGGCGAGCCGGCGCACCTGGCCCAAAGACTCATAATCGGCCACATGAAAGTCGGCTCCGATCTCCTCGGCCACAGCCTGCGTCTTCTCCGGGTTGCGGCCCACGAGCACGAGCGAATCCTGCGGGCGGCGCTGGTGAAGGATACGGGCAGCGGCCGCGCCCACGCCGTCAGAGGCTCCGGTGATGACGATAGTTTTCGGGTCGTTATTCAATGGCAGGCTCTGGCTCGTGCGGCTCATACTTGGACAGTGTAGGACGTTGAGCGTGGTCGCGCCGGGGTTTATTTCGCCCGGGAATGGATTTCCTGCTGGGCCTTGTTGAGCCCCTCAGCCACGATGAGACGTGCGGCCTCGGCGGCGGTGGCGATGGTGGAATCGAGCTCAGCGCTGGCGTCGACAGGCGCGAGCACCCAATCCGGGATGGAACCACCCTTGGGTGGGCGCCCGATACCGATGCGCACGCGCAGGTAATCGCGCGTGCCCAAGCGCTCGCTCAGTGACTTAAGGCCGTTGTGGCCGTTTTCGTTGCCGCCCTTCTTAATACGCACCTTGCCGACGGGCAGGTCGAGCTCATCGTGGATGACGATGATGTTCTCTGCCGCAACGCCCAGTAGCGTGGCCAGCGGGGCGATGGGATCGCCAGAGAGGTTCATGTAGGTGTGTGAGCGCAGCGCTACGACCTTCGTGCCTCCGAGCTCGAGCTGCGCCGCGCTGAGTTGGTGCCCCGTGACAGGCTCGAGCATGTCACCAGATTCGGCGAGGAGATCATCCACCGCCATGTACCCCACATTGTGGCGGGTCGCGGCGTATTTCGCGCCGGGATTACCCAAACCCACGATGAGCCACTCGGCGCTTAAATCCGCCGGGTTTAATCCGGAGGCGGCGGCCTTCTGTGTTTTCTTATTCGGTGCTTCGCCGGCACGGCCAAAGAGGCGGGTGAAAAAGTCACGGATGGCAGACACAACTACTCCCTTGATGGTTTTCTTTAGGCTGGGTAACCATGAGTCAACTTCTTGAGACTATCACTTGCCCTGTCCTACCTGCCCCGATGGCGGGCGGGCCCACCACGCCTGAGTTAGTCGCCGCCGCCGACGCCGCTGGTTCCTTCAGCGCGCTGGGGCTGGGGACGTGCTCCGTCGACGCCGCGGGGGAGGCCATCGCTGCGTGTGCCGGTACGCGCTTCGGGGTCAATATCTTTCACCCGCAGCGCGCGCTAACCGAAACGGAACTCGCGGCTGCACGGTCCCTCGCCGCCGAAGAGGGCGCCGTGCTTGGCGACGTCTCCCTCAACTTCGGCTGGCAGGACAAGCTCGAAGCCGCGCTGGAGGGTGGGGCAGCGGTGCTGTGGTCGATGTTCGGCGTCTTTAGCGAGGACGAGGTCGCGCGCATCCATGACGCTGGGGCAGAGGCGTGGACCACGGTCACCAACCCTGAGGAAGCGCAGGCCGCGGCCGCCCGCGGCATCGATGTGTTGTGCGTGCAGGGCCCTGAAGCTGGCGGGCACCGTGGTGTGTGGGACCCGGGTGCGGAACCCGATCAGCGCCCTCTCGAGGAACTCGTCGCGGCGGTCCACCAGGTCACGGACCTTCCGCTCATTGCCGCGGGTGGTCTGCGCACGGCGGAAGATGTTGTCACGGCCCTGGCCTGGCCGGGGGTAAAAGCAGTCAGCTGTGGTTCCGCCTTCCTGCTCTCCGAGGAGGCGGGAACGAGTGAACACAACCGTGGCCTTCTGCGTCGCGGTGGCCAGACGGTGTCCACCCGCGCGTTCTCTGGGCGCTACGCCCGCGGGCTGGAGACCGCCTACACGCGGGCACACCCGGACCTGCCTTTGGTCTACCCCTACCTCAACGCGCTACTGAAACCTCGTCGCGCCCAGCTTGACGCGGACGTGGACTATTGCCTCGTAGGTGTCGAAGTAATGAAACTTGGCGGGGGTAGTGTGGCGGAGATCCTCGCTCAACTACACCCAAACGGGCATGAATAACGGTTAATATTTACGGATGGACAGAGTTTTACACCCTTTTTGACGAGTAAAGGATACAAAGCACGTGACTTCGAACGCGCACATTGGGCACGAGGATTGGAACGAGCGCCTGGAGCTGGCCCAAGAGATGATCCCGCTCATCCACCAGCTGCACCGCAACAATAACGTTGTCACCTCTATCTACGGCCGCCTGCTCATCGGCGTGACCGACATCGACATCATCAAGGCGCACCGCTACGCCCGCCGCATTGCTGAGCGCGAGCTTTCCACCGCAGAGACCCTGCCGATTGTGAAGGAACTGTGCTCGATGAACCTGGGCACCGCCTCCATTGATTTGGGCCGTCTGGCCACCGGCTTCGAGGAGTCCGGCTCCGATAACCTGCGCAACTACCTCGAGGAGACCCTCGTGGATCTCGTCGGCGCTGGTGTGGACAAGGAATCCACCGACGTCGTCCTCTACGGCTTCGGTCGCATCGGCCGCCTGCTGGCCCGCATCCTCATCGCCCGCGAGGCTGCCTACGGCGGCGTGCGTCTGCGCGCCATCGTCGTACGCAAGAAGGGCGACATGGATATCTTCAAGCGTGCCTCCCTCCTGCGCCGCGACTCCGTCCACGGTGCCTTCAACGGCACCATCGCTGTTGATGAGGAGAACGAGGTCATCTGGGCCAACGGCACGAAGATCCAGATGATCTACGCCAATGACCCGGCGGACATTGACTACACCAAGTACGGCATCGACAACGCCATCGTCGTCGACAACACCGGTGTGTGGCGCGACCGCGAGGGCCTGTCCCAGCACCTGCAGTCCAAGGGTGTGGATCGCGTGCTGCTCACCGCTCCGGGCAAGGGCGACCTGAAGAACATCGTCTACGGCATTAACCACGGCGACATCGAGGACTCCGACCAGATCCTCTCCGCCGCATCCTGCACCACCAACGGCATCACCCCGGTGCTCAAGGTCATCAACGACCGCTACGGTGTGGTTCACGGCCACGTGGAGACCGCCCACTCCTTCACCAATGACCAAAACCTCATCGACAACTTCCACAAGGGTGACCGCCGCGGCCGCGCAGCTGGCCTGAACATGGTGCTCACGGAGACCGGTGCAGCCAAGGCTGTGTCCAAGGCTCTGCCGGAGTTTGAGGGCAAGCTCACCGGTAACGCCATCCGCGTTCCCACCCCGGACGTTTCCATGGCCGTGCTCAACCTCGAGCTAGAGAAGGAAGCTGACCGCGACGAGGTCAATGACTTCCTGCGCAACGTGTCCCTGCACTCCGACCTGCGCCAGCAGATCTCCTACATCGCTTCCCCGGAGGTTGTGTCCTCTGACTTCGTGGGCTCTACCCACGCTGGTGTGGTCGATGGTCTCGCCACCATCTCCTCCGGCAAGCACCTCGTGCTCTACGTGTGGTACGACAACGAGTTCGGCTACTCCAACCAGGTCATCCGTATCGTCGAGGACATCGCCGGCGCCCGCCCGGTGGTGTACCCGAAGCGTGTTGACGTCTCTGAGCTCTAAGCGCTAGAACACGAACACCGCCCTCGCCGTATGGCGTGGGCGGTGTTGTTGTTTTCGGGTTCTGCTCGGCGGGCAACCTAGCTTTGCCAGGATGCTTCAAACGTGCAACTGCCCGATCTGACAAAAGTAGAGGCTGGGATTGAAAAATCCGGGCAACTTTCGTCAGCTAGGGCAGTGTGCACCGAGCGGGGCGGCTGTGCCTACCGAAAATGTAGGAGAAGTCTGCGGAAGAACTACTTCTTCTTCTTGTTCTTCTTGCCGTGCTTCTTCTTAGTCTTCTTGTCGCCGTTGCCGTTGACCTTCTCACGCTCCAAGTCGGCAGCGACATCCGGGACGTAGGCAAAGTCGTTGCGCGGCGGGCGGACGTATTCGGCTTCGAGCTCAGGGCGGTTCGGGATCTCAGGTACGTCTTGCTCCACGTGCTGGTACGGAACCGTCTTGAGGATGTGGTTGATCACGTTGATGCGTGAACGCTTCTTGTCCTCAGACTCCACCGTGTACCACGGGGAGGATGGGGTATCCGTGTGGACGAACATCTCATCCTTGGCACGCGAGTAGTCTTCCCAGCGGGTGATGGACTGCAGGTCCATGGGGGAGAGCTTCCAACGGCGCAGCGGATCATTGCGACGGGACTTGAAGCGTGCGAGCTGCTCCTCGTCAGAGACAGAGAACCAGTACTTGAGCAGGATGATGCCATCTTCGATGAGCATGTGCTCCAGCAGCGGAGCCTGGTGCAGGAAGCGCACGTACTCCTGCTGGGAGCAAAAGCCCATGACGCGCTCTACGCCGGCGCGGTTGTACCAAGAACGGTCAAAAATGACGATTTCGCCGGCGGTGGGCAGCTTCTCAATGTAGCGCTGGAAATACCACTGACCCGCCTCGCGGTCAGTCGGCTTGGGCAGCGCTTCGATGCGGCAAGTACGCGGGTTAAGGTACTGCGTAATGCGCTTGATGGCGGAACCCTTGCCGGCGGCGTCGCGGCCTTCCATGATGATGACAACGCGGGCGCCGGTCTCAACGACCCACTGCTGCATCTCGACGAGCTCTGCTTGGAGGCGCTTGAGCTCGTCCTCATAGGCTTGCTTGTCTAGCTTCGGCGGCTTGGTGGCAGACTTCTTAGACTGTGAACTCATACCTTTAAATTTACCTCTTAGCTGGGGAAATGCCTAACTGCAGGGGTTAGAGATGTGCGTGGGATGGAGCTGGGGATCAGACTGGCGATCAGTCAACCTCGTGTTGCGTCACCGCGCCGCTGGCGGCGTCGACATCGAGCTCGTGTTCCTGGCCGTTGGCCTTGAATTCAATCTCCCAGTGCGGGCCCTTGCCGTCATCACCATCGTCGTAGTCGACTTCCTTTTCGGTGACGGCCTGGGCATCAACGCCGGCGTGGGCTAAGGCTTTCTTAAAAGCTTCATCGCCGCTGAGCATGCCGGAGCCCTCTGCGTTGCCGGTGGCCCTGGCGCCAGCCGTGGCGGCAGGCTGCTGAGCGTCATCATCGTCGTGGTCGTCATCACGGTCATCGTCGCCAGCATCCGTGCCCGTCGCTGTGGCCGTTTCCGTCACGGTTTCCACCGGCGCGGGAGTCGGCGTCGGGGCGGGCTCGGCCTCCTTATCCGACGAGCACCCCACCAGCGCGGTGCTGGCGCAGAGTGCGATGCCGGCGGCGGTGAAACGGGAATGAAGAGTCATCGAGGCTCATCCTCCTCAGTCAATCAGGGGGAAATGTGGTGCCCCACCGTATCGAAATCAGAGCGTGCTCGCTGAAGAGCCTGGATATGGCTGACTGTTAACGGCCGTGACAGGTGCAGCCTTCGCCGCAGCCACCGGCAGCAGGGGGCTCACCGAAGCGCGTAGTGTTCTCAATTGCCCCTAGCCCTTCGATGCTGATGCGGGTGCGGGAGCCGTCGCCCAGCAGCGCCTCCTCACCACGCGCGAAGCCCACACCTTCCGGAGTGCCGGTGGCAATGACATCGCCCGGATTGAGAGGGTAGAGGGAGGAACAGAAGGCGATGAGCTCGGCCACGGAGAAGATGAGGTCATCGGTGTTGTCGTCTTGGCGCACGTCGCCGTCGACGGTCGTGGTGAGCCGCGCGGCCTTGCCCGGGGCCCATTCATCAGCCGTGGTCAACCACGGCCCGAAGCCGGCGGTGCGGTAGAAGGATTTGCCGGCGTGGAACTGCGTGGTGGCGCGCTGATAATCCCGCAGGGTGTAGTCGTTCATGATGGCATAGCCGGCCACGTAATCTAGCGCATCTTTCGTGCTCACCCGGTGCGCGCGGCGTCCCATGACCACGGCGAGCTCTCCTTCGTAGTCCAGCTTCTTCGTGGCATAGTCCGGGACATAAACGTCGTCGAAGGGTCCGGTCAGGGCCTCCGGAAACTTGATGAAGAGCGTGGGCTGCGTGGGAAGCTCGCGCCCCATCTCCCGGGCATGCTTGGCGTAGTTGACGCCAACGCAGATAATCTTGCCGGGGTGGGGGATGACGGGGGCTAGGTCGGCATCGTTGAAAACCACAGGCTCGCCGGACAGCTGCGCGGCCTTGCTCCAATCGGGGCTGGCGAGCAATTCTCCGACGTCCTCATAATCCAGCTCGGTGCCCACGTTGGGGCCGTCGATGCGGATAGCGCAAGTACCAAAACTGGTGCGGAGAGTAGCGAGCTTCATGGCGGCTAGTCTAACGCGCGAAGAATCTCATCGACGGCATCGGCACAGATGATGAGAATCTCGTGGGCCTCCTGCTTAGTCCACGGCTTGAGCACGAATGCGGCCGGATCCATACGGCCGGGCGGGCGGCCGATGCCTACTGAAAGCCGCTGATAATCCTTGGTGCCCAGGGCCTTCGTGGTGGAGCGCAGGCCGTTATGGCCGTGGTCCCCGCCGCCGAGGCGTCGCTTGATGGTGGCGAAGTCGAGCTCCAATTCATCGTGGATCACGATGATGCGCTCAGCAGGAACATTGAAATATTGGGCGAGTGCCTTGATGGGACCGCCGGACAAGTTCATGAAGCAGCGCGGCTTGGCGACGATCACCTTGGTGTCCCCGCGCCGCGCTTCGGCGACATCCGTGTTTGTCTTTTTGTGAACGGAAAAGGAAGCGAATAGCTCGTGGGCTAGTTCATCAGCCACGTCAAAGCCGATGTTGTGGCGAGTGCCGGCGTACTTCGGCCCGGGGTTTCCTAGGCCAACGACGAGAAAAGGAGAAGAAGTCACGCAGCCATTCTAAGCCGCTGGGGTGAAGACACAAGAGCGCACCGCCGCCTGCACGCTCACCCCCTCGGTATGTAGGGGAGGGAGTGAGAAAGAATGCAGGCAGCGGTGCGCTAGAGAATGAGGAGTGATAAGGAGAGGGGAGTTTTACTCCTCGTCGGCCTTCTCCTCGGCGGCGCCCTCGTCTGCGGACTCGGCGCCAGCCTCAGCGCCGCCGTCCTCGGCAGCCTCAGCGGCAGCCTCGAGCTCCTCATCAACCTGAGGCTCGGAGATGGAGACGATGACGGTGTCTTCCTCGGCCACGAGGGTGGTGCCCTCCGGCAGGGTGATGTCGCCAGCGGTGACCACGGTGCCATCCTCGAGACCCTCGATGGACACGGCGATCTCCTCCGGAATGTTGAGCACGTCTGCCTCGACCAGGAGGACGTCGGCATCCTGGATGGACATGAGGCCCGGAGCCGGCTCGCCCTCGAGGACAACCGGAACCTCGACCTCAACCTTCTCGCCACGCTTAATGGAGAGCAGGTCGATGTGGTCGATGTTGAAGGTCAGGACGTTCTGGTCGACGTGCTTGACCATGACCAGGTGCTGCTCGCCCTCGAGCTCCAGCTCGAACACGGCGTTGACGCCGTGGTTACGGACCAGTGCGGTCATTTCCAGGCGGTCAACGGCGAAGTGCAGAACGTCGACGGCGTGGCCGTAGACAACGCCCGGGATCTTGCCTGCAGCGCGCAGACGGCGAGCGAAGCCTTTGCCAAACTCAGAACGGACTTCAGCCTTCAATACGGGGCGCTCAGAAGCCATAAGTAAATCTCCTTAAAGTATCGTTGTGCGGCAAGGGCTCATGAAGAACCGTGTAGATACGACAAAAGCCTGCCGATGGACGTCTTGGACGAGTCATCGCAGGCTTAATACAAGATTCACTGCTTAACTTGTGCTATCGCGTCGATAACGGATTTCTCCCTCGCCGAGACGCACAAGATTTTAGCAGCAGCGTTGTCGCAGAACCAAATCTAGTGAGTCTCAAACAGCGTGGTCACAGAACCGTTCTCGAAAATCTCGTGGATGGTGCGAGCCAGCAGCGGGGCGATGGACAGCACAGTGAGGTTGTCCCAGCCCTCGGTGGACTGCGGCAGGGTATCGGTGGTGATGACCTCGACAGCGCCGCACTCGGACAGGCGCTCGCGAGCCGGGTCGGAGAAGACACCGTGGGTACAGGCAATAACCACGGACTTGGCGCCGGCCTCCTCCAGTACGCGGACCGCGCCCGCGATGGTGCCACCGGTGTCAATCATGTCATCGAGCAGGATGCAGTCCTTGCCCTCGACGTCACCGACGACGCGGTTGGACACCGTCTTGTTGGCTTCGGTGTTAGAGCGGGTCTTGTGGACGAAGGAGAGTGGGGCATCGCCCAACTCGTGTGCCCACTTCTCTGCCACCTTCACGCGGCCGGCATCGGGGGAGACCACGGCCAGGTTGTCCATCGGGTACTTGGACTTGATGTAGTCGGTCAGGATCGGCATGGCGTGCATGTGGTCGACCGGGCCATCGAAGAAGCCCTGAATCTGGTCGGTGTGCAGATCCACGGACACGATGCGGTCGGCACCGGCAGCGGCGAGCAGGTCCGCCACTAGGCGGGCGGAGATAGGCTCGCGGCCGAGGTGCTTCTTGTCCTGGCGCGCGTACGGGTAGAAGGGCAGGATGGCGGTGATGCGCTTAGCAGAGCCGCGCTTGAGCGCATCAATCATGATGAGCTGCTCTACCAGCCACTTGTTAAGCGGCTGGGTGTGGGACTGCATCACGAAGCAGTCAGCACCACGGACGGACTCCTCGAAGCGAATGAAGATCTCACCGTTGGCGAAATCGCGGGCGGTGGTCGGAACCAGATCGGTCTTGAGCTCCTTGGCCACAGCCTCAGCCAATGCCGGGTGAGCGCGCCCGGTGAAGAGCATCATGTTCTTGCTGCTGCCGGTAACCTTGCCAGTCATCAGTAGATATCCCTTTACTTGTCGTTAGTTAGTGGTCTGATCGTCAGCCTGGGCGTCCTGTGCCTTGTCGGCTGCTTCCGCTGCCGGCGTGCCCGGACGCTTCTTTTGCACCCAACCTTCGATGTTGCGCTGCTTGCCGCCGGAGACCGCGAGCGCTCCCGGGGGAACGTCGTCCTTAATTACTGTACCCGCACCGGAGTAGGCGCCATCACCGACGGTGACGGGGGCGATGAACATGGTGTCCGATCCGGTGCGCACGTGGCTGCCGATGGTGGTGTGGTGCTTGTTGACGCCGTCATAGTTGACGAAGACGGAAGAGGCACCAATGTTGGAGTAGTCACCCACGGTGGCATCGCCGATATAGGTCAGGTGGGGAACCTTGGTGCCGCGGCCAATCTGCGCCTTCTTCGCCTCGACGAAGCCGCCCAGCTTGCCTTCTTCACCCACGATGACACCGGGGCGGATGTAGGTGAACGGGCCCACCTGAGCGTTGGTGCCAATGACGGAGTCGAAGCCATGCGTGCGCACGACGCTGGCGCCCGCTCCAACCTGCATGTTGGTCAGGGTGGTGTCGGGGCCAACCTCGGCGCCATCGGCGATGGTCGTCGCGCCCCACAGCTGGGTATTGGGGTGAATGACAACGTCCTGGCCAATGGTCACGTTGACGCCGATCCAAGTGGTATCGGGATCGACGATGGTGGCGCCGCCGCGCATGGCTTCCTCGACCACACGGCGGTTGAGAATGCGGCCGGCCGCGGCCAACTGCACGCGGTCATTCACACCGGAGAGCTCCTCCGGATCGACAGCAACGTGCGCGCCGACGCGGTGGCCTCCCTCGCGGGCGATCTCCAGCACATCGGTGATGTAAAGCTCGCCCTGGGCGTTGTCGGAGTTGAGCTTCGTCAGGGCGTCGCGAAGCACGGCTCCATCGAAAGCAAAAACGCCGGAGTTGACCTCGCGCACCGCGCGCTGCTCCTCGGAGGCATCCTTTTGCTCCACGATGGCGGTGACCGATCCATCCTCGGCGCGCAGCACGCGGCCGTAACCGGTGGGATCCTCCAGGGTCATGGACAGCACGGTCACGGCGTTGCCTTGGCCGGTGTGGGTCTCGTGCAGCTGGCGCAGTGTCTCCGGGCGCAGAAGCGGAACGTCACCGTTGGTCACGATGACGGTGCCGTCGAAGTCAGGCAACGCACTCAGGCCGCACTGGACGGCGTGACCGGTACCGTTCTGCTCTTCCTGGACGGCCTGGGAGACCTCGCAGTCCAGCTCCTCGGAGATGGCATCGACGGCAGGGGAGACCTGGTCGCGCTGGTGGCCCACGACGACCACGAGGTGCTCCGGGTTCAGGCCCGCGGCTGCGTGGAGGGCGTGGCCGAGAAGTGACCTCCCGCCAATCTCATGCAACGTCTTTTGGGTTGAGGATTTCATGCGGGTACCTGCGCCTGCGGCAAGGACGATGGCGGCGCAGTTCGTTACTTCAGCCACGAGTGTGTGCTTCTCCTGTGATTGGGGATGTCAGGACTTACTTTTTTCATCATAACGCCTGCGTTCTATTTTTCGCGTGAGACCTCCGGAAGTGCCCGGGCACGCCAGGCGCCGAGCAGACCGATGCAGGCCAAGAACAGAATGGCTGCCGAGGGACCAGCCAGCGCGATCACGGCGGAGATGCCGCCGACCACCAGCAGAATGACACCCATCATGGTGTTCGCGGCCCCGACGTAGCGGGTGCGCTTATCTTCACCGGCCATGTCCACCACATAGGTCTTGCGCGCCACGCGAATGGCCGCGTGCGCCAGGTTGACTAGGAAGAAACCGAGGGGCAATGCCCACATGCTCACCGCTGCCGGCGCCCACGCGGCACACGCGACGATGCCCAGCAGGATGATCGCTGCGGCACCCGCACCCCAGGACATGACCAAGCGCGAGGACTTATCCGAGAGCACGCCGGATACACGGCCACCCACGAGGCTGGCCAAGCCCGAGGCCAAGACGAAGCCGCCGAGCCCGCTCAAAGCCTGTGAGCCGATGCTCTGCGAAAGCACCACGATAAAGGAGGTGGACAGGGCAGACACCAAAAGCAGGGCACGAACGTTGACGAAGCTGCGGAAGCGGGAATCCTGGGTGTATAGCTTCCAGGTATCCGTCCACCAGCTGCGGTTCAGGCCCTTCTGGCCGGCATCATCCGGCACCGGCTCCTCGATGGTGCGGAAGACTGCTGCCGCCAAGAACCACGTGGCCGCACCGATGGCCAGCAACACCGCCAAGCCCCAGCGCGGGAGCTCACCCAGCACGGCGAGGATGCCACCGGTAATCAAGGTAACCGCGCCGCCGAGCTGCGTGGCCCGGCCGGTCACTACTCCGCGGTGGCCCTTGGAGATGGTGCGGCCCTGCACGTCTTTGCCGGTCAGCGAACACAGCGCGCGCAGCACGGCGAGAGCTGCCAGGGCGAGGCAGACGATGAGGCCGAGGAGGGGGCCGTCGACAAGCACCGCAGCCGCCGCGATGATCGCCGCGCACAGGCCCTGACCCACCGAGCCCAGCACCCACAGGCGCTTGCGGGCTGGATGGGACACCACCCAAGGGGTCAGCGCCGCCTGCGGGAGCATGGAGCCGGACTCGCGCAAGGGGACCAGTAGGCCTGTGAAGAAGCCCGGCACCCCGGCCACGCTAAACAGCCAGGGTAGGACCGTCTTTCCGGAGAGCAATTGATCGCCCACGCCCTGCAGGCCATTCGACCAGATGAAGCGGCGGGCATTGGCGGACTCTTCGGACGGTGAGGAGCCTTGGGAGGTTGCAGAACGCGAAGCCATGACTGTGATCTTAAGCCCGGCTCGCTCCAATCCGGGGTCTAAGGTTCACCTGATCTCTATCCTGGGAGGCATGTCTATCTCCGCTCGCCCTACAGTATCCCGCCGTATTTTCGTCCAGGGTTCCGTGCTGACTGTTGCCGGTGCCGCCGTGGTGGGGTTGAGTGCCTGCTCCACTTCGGGGTCGAGGAATCAGCCGGAGCCGCTGGGCTACGACGGCGAGCCGCGCGCCCTGCCCATCCCGCCCGTGGAGGAAGGAGAGGTCGTCGACGGCACGCGCGTATTCAAACTCACCGCCCAGGACGGCTACTCGGAGATCCTCCCCGGCAACGACCGCACGCGGACGTGGGGCTTCAACGGCGCCTTCTTAGGCCCCACGCTGCGTGCTCGGCGCGGTGAGAAGGTCCGCGCGGAAATCACCAACGACCTCATTGAGATGACCACGGTGCACTGGCACGGCATGAAGCTGCCGGCCTATTCGGATGGCGGCCCGCACTCGCCGATTGAGGTGGGCAAGACATGGAAGCCCGAGTGGGAGATCATCCAGCCCGCGGCCACGCTGTGGTACCACCCGCACCCGCACATGGCCACGGCCACGCATGCCTACCGCGGGCTGGCGGGCATGTTCCTCATCGGTGACGATGTGGCCGATGACCTGGACCTGCCGCAGGACTACGGTGTGGACGACATCCCGGTAGTCATCATGGATGCCAAGTTCACCGACGATGGCCAGATTGATGAAAAGAGCGATAACACTCTGGGCCTTCTGGGCACCACGCCTCTGGTCAACGGCATCACCAATGCGCGCTTCGACGCCACCACGCGCCGGGTCCGCTTGCGCCTGCTCAACGGTGCTTCGATGCGCTTCTACACGCTGGAGCTGAGCAACGGTCCCTTCCACGTCATCGCCACGGACACGGGGCTTCTCGACGCGCCCGTGGAAACCGATACCCTCTTCCTCGGCCCCGGCGAGCGCGCCGAAATCATCGTGGACCTGGAGCCCGGCAAGGAAGTCCAGCTGCGCTCGGTGCCGCGCAAGGATAACTTTGGGGTGCCCAAGGAGAAGGACGCGGCCGACTTCGGCTTCCAAGATTCTTTCGACCTGCTCACCATCTCAGGGCCGGCGGAAAACGCCTCGGAACCACCCTCCCTGCCGGCAACGCTGGACCCCGCCGCCGCGGAGACCCCGTCCACGCAGGGCCTTGAAGAGCGTGAGTTCGTGCTCAACACCTTCATGATTAATGGTGAGCAGATGGACATGGCCCGGGTGGATACCGTCATCGAGCACGACGCCCCGGAAATCTGGACCGTGACCAATGAGAACTCCGACTGGCCCCACAACTTCCACATCCACAACGCCCGCTTCAAGGTTCTTGACTGGGACGGCGACGAGAAGATGGATGTGTTCAACTCCGGCTGGAAAGACATTGTCAACCTTCCGCCGAAGGTCACCGCACGCCTGCTGGTGGAGTTCGGTCACTTCCCGGATAAGACCATCCCGTACATGTACCACTGCCACATGCTGCTGCATGAGGACGAGGGAATGATGGGGCAGTACGTCATGGTCAACAAAGGCGAGAAGCCCGACGTGCGCGTCAAACCCGCCGCCTTAGTCTTCGACCAAACCGCCACCGCCCACTCCGCACATGCCGGCCAAGTGGTGGACTCCTCCCGCAGCCCCTATGCGACGCCGGAGGCGAAGGCTTAACCGTTTACGATTTTCTCGTAGGCCCGGCCTGCTAGCGCCGAGCTGTGCCAGCGGGGTGCCGATGCGGAGGCGCTTGATATCTGCAAAAGTGCAGACCTGAAAGTGCAGACCTCCTGGTCGTCGCCAAGCAGTGCGTTACGCTTCACGACGCCCACCTGCATGAATGCACTTCCAGGTCTGTACTTATGGAAGCGTTGGCCGTTGGAGGCGCTTGAGTAAGACGTTGTGGGACGACGCGAGGCTAGCGATGGTGTGAACTGAAGCAAATTCACCATCATGATGTGAGCAGTGCGCTATGGTCGGTATCTGTGATTCAGGACGTCGACCCGCTCATCCATTCCCTGTACCAGGTTTTTGACCTCATCGGTGTGGTGCTCAACGGCATTATTGGTGGCACGATTGCGCGCCGAAGGGAATTCGACATTATTGGCTTCGTCTTTCTGGCGCTCTTTTCGGCGCTGGCTGGCGGCATGATCCGTGACATGCTGATCGCCAGCGGTCCAGCAGCGGCAATCTCTGATCCGCTGTATCTCACGCTGGCGTGTGTGGGCGCGCTCATTGCGTTTTTGACGGATTTGAAGGGCAAGGCCTGGGAAATCTTCCTCGAGCACGCGGATGCTGTCATCTTGGGCGTGTGGTGCACGACTGGCTGCGTGAAGGCGCTGGCTCATGGAATGCCGTTTATTGCCTGCGTCTTCTTGGGTGTCTTGACCGCAGTAGGCGGCGGAATGGTGCGCGATGTTGCCTCCGGGCAGATTCCCTCGGTCTTTGGAGGTAGTCCGCTTTACGCCGTGCCGGCGGTACTTACCGGAATCGTGATGGCTTCCTTCGCGCACTTCGATAAGTTTGCCCTCGGTATGATCGTCTCGCCCTTTGTGGGCTTTGGTCTGGCAGTTATGGCGTATTGGCGCGGGTGGGTGCTTCCGCGAGCAGGTGTAGCGCCCCTGAATTACACCGCGGCGCAGGTGGCATCGATCGCGCGTAGGGCCGAAATTAGGGGCTTTAGACGGGGACGTAGAAAACGAAAATAGCTTCTCGCGGGATTTCAACCTATCACTTGCTCAATACAGTCAGTTCCACGCGGCCCCGGAGGCACTCGTCCAGCGCTTTCTCGATATGTTCCTTCGTTTTTCTCCATACGCGTCATCGCACCGTCGAACCATGTACGGTGCCTCGGGCACGCAGCTGCCCGCCACGCTGTCCGGTCTGCAATAGTGCTTTCGGACCAAGATCTTTACGCCGCTTAACCTGCTTCTCGATCACCTCTCGGGCGACTGCCACCGCGTGACGATCGCGTGTCTTAGG
>NZ_JASBOH010000009.1:0-129958 GCF_039907205.1 Corynebacterium sp. c25Ua_47
GGATGCTTTGTTCGAGTTTGTTGGCTGACTTCCTAGTTCGTTCGCTAGGCGCAGGACATATTTATGTCTCCTCGATTGGTCTCGTTCCTTCGGTGGTTAGCGACTCTCTGAAAGACGAGGCATTGGAAATCTTCTTGCGTCTCAATTGCTTGACAAGCGCCTACAGTCCTTTGTTGGAGAAGCTAGGGTACGGGGTATGGTCGAATGAATTTCCTTATCGCAACGCACTTGAAAGGTGGAAAGCGCAAAACGCGCTTGACGTTATAGCTGCAATATCGTGGGGAGTTACCAGCGAGGAGCTTCGAGAAATCTATCAAACTCAATTCCCAGTTCTGCGATCCGCAGATAGAGAAGACTTCTATGACGCTAACGGACGTCTAGTGCCGAAGGAAGTCCTCAAGCTGGAGAAGAAGCTCAAGGATGGGCAGCAGCTTTCGGAGTCGGACCGTACGTGGACGCATCCGCAGTCCGGTGTGGAGTACGTCTTTGAATATCCGTTTGCGCCATTGGACCGTGAAGCGGACTTGGCGGCAGCGTATGAAAAGTATGCTGCGATGATGGACCAGCAGTAGTTCGGAAAGCCAGAAGCGAAGCAGAAGACCGAAAGTATTGAAGTAACACCTAATGTCGAGTCTCATCCCTACCTACGCCTCAAACCACATCGTTGATGGGTTGTCAGAGTACCTCACCACCACGTTTTCGCTGGCAGAGGACCTGACTTCCCAGCAACTGCGGGAATTCCTTAATGATCCGCAGAGTGGCATGTTCTACGGGCCGTATGTGCGCACGCGTTTGCCGTATGCGCCGGCAAGGTCGTGGGATGGGATTCTGGGTTGGCTGCCGTCAGGCTTTAAGCCTTATCGTCACCAGGCGGAGGCGTTTTCACGGTTATCGTCTTTTGATTACGACACAGGTAAGACACGTCGGCCGTCGCCCACACTGGTGGTGACGGGTACGGGTTCCGGTAAGACGGAGTCCTTCCTTTATCCGATTCTGGATCATTGCCGTCGTTCTAACGGGAGCGGAATCAAGGCATTGATTCTGTACCCGATGAACGCGCTGGCATCCGATCAGGAGCGCCGATTGGCCAAGTTGCTGCATGTGGAGGCCGAGCTAGCCGGGGTGACGGCAGGAATCTACACCGGCGAGGTGGTCTCCGGCGGACGCAGGAAGGTATCGAAGGACGGTCTGATTTCTGACCGTTCGGTGTTGCGGGATACCCCGCCGGATATCTTGCTGACGAACTACAAGATGTTGGACCAGTTGCTGCTGCGTGAGCAAGACCGTGAGCTGTGGGAGAAGTCCGCGCGGTCTTTGCAGTACTTGGTGCTCGATGAGTTCCACACTTATGATGCAGCACAGGGCACTGACGTGGCGATGTTGCTGCGCCGCCTCGGGTTGATGCTCAAGAAGTATCAGCCCGAAGGTTTCCTTTCGCCTGAGGATGAACAGCGTCCTTTGGGCAAGGTAACACCGGTGGCGACCTCCGCAACGTTGGGGGACAAGAGTGCCGAAGACACCCGAAGCGAAGGCGCGACCGAGAGTGGTTCCTCCGGTGCTGAGCCTGAAGCACCACATGGCGATATGTTGTCGTTTGCTTACACGGTCTTCGGCGAGCAGATGCCTCCGGACGCTGTGGTCGGGGAGACGCTCATGACCGTGGAGGAGTGGCAGGCCACGGTCAGGCCATTGGTGGCGAAGCTGCGGGCCGTCGTTTCACACGACGAAGACACGTCGGGCTCCGATTTTGCTGAAGTTATTCCGCCATCGACGCCGACACCTTCGGTGGAGGTGATGCAGAAAGTCGTTGATGAGGTTACGACTGCGGTTGCTGCTTCCAGCTCTGCTTCCGGTTCTCCTTCTGCTGATAGTGAAGACGCTGACGGGTCATCGTCATTTGATGTGGCGGTGTTTGAAGCGATGAGCCGGCACGTCTTCGATTCTTCGCCTGACTTGGCTGACTCTGTTCTGGCAATGGCGGGCAATGAGTTGGTGTGCGCGATTCTTCGGGAGGCGGCAACGCCGGTGCCGATGGAACACGGTGAAGCCGGTGTTCCGGGCACGGATGTTGCTGCGGTGGAACCGCTGGTATCGCGCGTTTTCCCTGCCAGTGTGCTGCGCAGCCACCGTGAGTTGGCCGTGGAATTCTTATCCCTGATGTTGTCCTTCATCGCGTATGTGCGCGCGGAGCTTGGTGCAGCGTTGGGCTGGGATGGAAAGAAGTTCCCCGGCGTGGAGCTGCACCTGTGGGTGCGCGAGATCTCCCGCATCGACAGGGCAGTGGCGTCATCATCACGCACCTCGGTGTTTAGGTGGTCTGATGATGGAGGCATGGGCCCGCACACGGTGCAGGCTGCAGGTGATGCGCCCAAGGCGTGGTTGCCGGCGATCTACTGCCGTCATTGCGGGCGTTCCGGATGGATGCTGGCGGAGCAACCCGGTGGTGACACGTATGTCACCGCACCGCAGGAGATTCGCCGCATTGCCATCAGCGCACCGGAGCGTCAGCGCCCGCTCATTGATGCCACGAGTGAGGTAGCGCAAGGGGTTACGCGCGAAGAGGGTGAGAGCTCCCGCGTGGCGTGGTTGAACCTGGACCTACCTGGCCTGACACCGCAGGCACCCGATGCGGAGACGATGGAGGAGTCCCCCGTGGTGCCGGTTCTGGTCTATTCCGGCGAGGATGCAGAAGAGCGCGCGAAAGCGCAGCAGTGCCCGTCTTGTGGTGAAGACGATGCGATGCGCTTTTTGGGTTCCTCGGTGGCCACGTTGCTCTCAGTGGCATTGAGCAATCTCTTCGGTATGGATGATTTGGATTCCTCCGAGAAGAAGACGTTGGTCTTCGCTGACTCTGTGCAAGATGCCGCGCACCGTGCGGGTTTCGTGCAAAGCCGTGCGCGGGCCTTCGCCCTGCGTGCGCGTATTTGGCGAGCTGTGCGTTCGTTTGGTGACCCTGTCGCGTCTGCTGAATCAGATTCAGCGGATGCGGATTCGTCGTCAAGCGCGGCACTGTCCTCACGGTCCGCACAGACCTCACGGTCCACACAGTCCTCGCTGTCCGCAGGCGTGCCGTTGTCTTCGGTGGCTTCGCGCATGGTGGAGCACGCGCGCTCCGAGGCGGATGCGGCGGTGAGGTCACGAGCGCTCTATGAGTTGTTGCCGCCGCAGTTGAAAGAGTCACCGCGCTACCGGGCGGCGTGGGAAAAGGGCGCTGGTGCTGCGGAGCAGCGGCGTGCGTTGTCGGCGCTGCATTCGCGGTTGGATTTGGACTTGGCGTTGCAGTTCGGTGACAGGGTGGACCTGCCGCGCTCGTTGGTGACGACGGGGACGCTGTCGGTGTCTGTGGACGTGGATGATGCGGTGCTGCTGGCGGCGGCGCGTTCGGTGGCAGGAACACTGGCCTCGGATGCGGAGCTCTTGGCCTGGGCGCGCGGCGTGGTGGAGTACATGCGCATTGCCGGTGGCATTGCCCACCCGTGGCTCAAGGAGTACCTGCGCCAGGACTGCAACCCGTGGTTGCTCAATCGCCGTCAGGCGCGTGCCAAGGGAATACCTGCCTTCGTGCGTGGTGGTGCGCCGAAGTTCCCCCGTGCGGGTGCGGCGCTCAAGGGGGCGTTGGGCAAGCGCGATAATAATGCGACGATGCCGCTGGATTCCCAGAAGGGCTGGTATGCGCGGTGGACGAAGGCGGCGCTGGGGGCTTCGACAGGCAGCACCTTCGATGCCGCCAACCAGGTGGCGGAGTTGTTCAAGCAGCTCGAATTTCAAGAAGTGGTCTCCTCCGTCCCTACCGCAACGGGCGGGCGCGTGTATACGTTATCTCCGGAGAACATCGTCGTGCGCGAGGAAGCTCAGCCTGGGCTGTTGGAGTGCCCGGTGTGTCACCTGCGTGTGGGCGTGGATGCCGCGGCGCGTGAGGCAATGTCTTCGGTGGCGTGCTTTACCTTGTCCTGCACCGGACACTTTGCCCAAGTGGGCGTGGAGGATAACTACTACCAGCAGCTCTACCGCAGTGCGAATACCCGCACAGTGGTGGCGGAAGAGCACACGGGCCTGGTGCCCACGCCTAGGCGCAAGGAGCTGGAGGATGAGTTCAAGCGTCCCTTTGCTGAGCAGTCGGCCTCGGCGCCGAACGTGCTGGTGGCTACGCCGACGCTGGAGATGGGTATCGACATTGGTGACCTGACCACGGTGATGCTCTCCTCCATGCCACACACGGTGGCCAGTTACGTGCAGCGCGTGGGACGTGCCGGGCGTTTGACGGGTAACTCGCTCATCGTGGCGCTGGTGCGCGGGCGCGGGCGTGCCCTGACCACGTTGGAGCATCCGTTGGAGACCATCGCTGGTTCGGTGACAGCACCCGCGGCGTATCTGTCCGCGCGCGATATTATGCACCGCCAGTTCGTGGCCTACCTGCTGGATAGCACTGATGTGGCGGGTTCGGTGGAGCAGCTGCGCAGTGCGCGTGATGTGTTTACGTATGCCAGCTACTCCGTGATTGATGCGCTGGTGGAGCTCTCACCCTCGGTGGTGTTGGCGGCCTATGAACGTTTTGCGGCTACGGTGGCACAGCATGCTTCGGCGGAAGTTCTGGAAGAGCTGCGCGGTTGGTGCCTGCCGGGGGAGGACGGTGCTTCGTCCGGCATGGTGGTGGACCTGCAGTCCGCACGTGAGCGTTGGGGTACTACGCAGAAGCTGCTGTTGTCCCGCCGGGAGGTACTGAGCAAGCGCGTGACGGAGTTGAAGGCACGCGTGGAGGCCTCCGCGGTCGAGGATGAGGAGCTGAAGAACCAGTATGACGCCACGGTGGCCTCCCAGAGGTTTGTGCGCAAGCAGCTGGAGGACCACGCCGATGAGTACTGGATTAGCGCTTTGGAGCGCTTCGGGCTGCTGCCGAACTTCACGTTGTTGGATGATGCCGTGGAGTTCAACTTGGCTGTCTCCTCCTTCAATGAGGAGGTGCAGAAGTTTGAGACGGAAACCTATAGCTATAGCCGTGGGGTGTCCTCAGCGCTCACCGAGCTGGCGCCCGGCAATACCTTCTACGTGCAGGGCGTGGGCGCGAAAGTGGACTCGGTGGAGTTGGGGGAGCACCACTCGGCGCTGACACAGTGGCGCCTGTGCCCGGAGTGCTCCTACTCGGAGGCCACTGGTGCGGTGCTCTCTAGCGATGAGGACGTGGCCGTGGCCGCCCCGCGGGTGGGCGCGTGCCCGGAGTGTGGGTCCAAGGGCTTTGCGGATAGGGACCAGCTTATTGATGTGGTGGAGATGACCAAGGTCTATGCCACCGTGGACGCCGCGCGCTCCGCCATCAATGACATCTCTGATGACCGCACCTCGTTGCGCTTCCACACACAGTTGAGTTTTGATGTGCCCGAGGGTGGGCGCGGCAAGGCGTGGTACCTGTCTGATTCCGGCTTCGGTATGGAGTATTTGGCCCACGTAGAGATGCGCTGGCTGAACCTGGGCCGCATGGGTGGCGGTAGCCAGCGCACCTTTGCGGCAGTAGAACGCGAAGCGCCGTTGTTCCGCGTGTGCGAGCGTTGTGGGCACTTGGATTCCGATGTGGGTGCCAACCGCTGGCAGGACCACGCGCCGTGGTGCGAGTACCGCAATGCGGCTGAGGAGCACTCCATTAGCTTTGCGCTGGGCCGCAGTCTGGGCACGCAGGCGGTCCTCGTGCACCTGCCGGCACTGCTGGGCATGGTGGAGTCCACCACGCTGCCCTCGTTGGTGGCAGCACTCAAGCTCGGCTTCAAGGAGTACCTGGGCGGCAACCCAGATCACTTGGATGTGGAGCCGGTGCGTGTGGATTCTGATGGCAGCCCAGTGGATATGTTGCTTATCCATGACACTGTGCCGGGTGGTACTGGCTACTTGGCGCAGTTCACCGAACCGGCGCATGTGCGTGCCATGCTGCTCGTGGCTTATCGCCGCTTGGCCTCCTGCCATTGCGCTGAGGAAGTGCGGCAGTGCTGCCCGTCCTGCCTGCTGCCTTTTGCGCGCAGCAGCCACATCCCGCAGACCTCCCGGGAGGCCGCGGTGGTGGCACTGCGCAAGATTTTGGCCGATGACCTCCACGTCTCCACTGATGCTGATCCGGCGTCCTTTACGTGGGAGGGGCATTTGACGGAGGAACGCCCCGAGCGCAGTGAGCAGTCCAAGCTGGAGCAGCGCTTTGTGGAGCAGCTGCGCGCAGACTTGAAGGAGTGTGGTGCCACGGTGGTGGAATCCATGAAGGGCAACCATGCGCAGTGGGACATCAGCTTTGAAGGCTCGCGCCACGATTGGGTTATGGAAGAACAGAAGCAGATTGGCGGCACCATCCCGGACTTCGTCTTCTCCACCCGCGATAACGCCATCCGTGACGTCGCCGTGTACCTTGATGGCGCCGCCTACCATGCGAGTGCGGTGCATAACCGCGTGAAGGATGACTTTGATAAGCGCAATGGGCTCTATGAGATGGGCTATCTTCCGTGGTCGCTGACGTGGCAGGACATCGATGCCCGGCAGGCAACAGTGCGCAACGAGCCGGTGGATCCGCCGGTGTGGGTGAGCCCGCAGCTGCGGCCGCCGTTGGCGAAGAAACACAATGCATCGCAAGAATTATTGAACCGCGTGGACGAGGATCCCATCACTCTGCTGCTCACGCTGCTTATGAAGCCGTTGGAGAATTGGGCGATTCTAAGCACGTCCGCCCTAGTGGAAGCATCCATGGGTGGTAAACAGCTGCCTGATGGCTTCGAGAACACGTACCTCGGCACGGTAGCCGTCCGTGTAGGCGATACTTATCGCCGCCTGCGTTTCGATGCCAGGAATGCCTCTGAAGATTTGGATGGTTGGCGGCTGTTCTTGGGCTTGAGCAACTTAGCCTATCTGGACCCTGACCTCGCACAGGTCGAGGTTGAGGACTCCGTGCTGGAGGACGTGGTGGCGCGCGATGCGCAGCCGACTGCTCCGCAGACCTCGGAAGATGCACTTGAGGGTGTGCCGTCGACTGTGGGCGAGCCCGTGGCTCCTAGTGAGATTTCGTCTCCGAGTACTCCTTCGGTGCCGGCAGGTTCTGCGGCTGAGACGGCGATTTCACCTGGCTGGGCCGAGGCACTGGAGGCCTTCGTCGACGAACCGGAGGTACACGCAGCGCTGCGTGTAATGGCCGCGGCAGGTCTTAGCGAGCCGGATGCTGATTCCATCGGTGGTGAGGTTTCCGGCATCCCGGTGGTGGCGCAGTGGCCGCAGCAGAAAGTCCTGTTGCTCTTTGCTGAGGATGTTGATGACCTGCGTGAGGACTTCGAGGCTGAGGGCTATGCCGTCTTCGGCGCTGATTTCGAATCTGTTCCTGATCCCTTGACCGCGGCGCTGAGCGCCTCCTGATCCGCTGACTTTAAAAGAGAGGAAAGCAATGGCAACGAGCCTGTCCTTCTACCGCCGCATTGAGGACCGCTACAACCTGGGTAACCAGATCTTTGAGTTCTGCAACAAATTGGTGGAGGATCCCACGAACCCTTCGCTGCACGTGGAGCCCATTAAGGACGCAGCGGATAAGCGCGTGCGGACCGCGCGAGTGAACCGCAAGTACCGCGCGGTGCTCTTTGAGCTGCATGACGGCAACGACACCATGTTCGTGCTCATTGACATCCTCAACCACGATGATGCTTATGCGCTCGCCACGTCGAAGACGCTGGTGGTCAATGAGGTCTCCGGCGTGCCGACGCTCGTGGATGCCACCGCGCCGGGAGCTTCGGCGGCGATGTCGCAGGCGGAGATTGAATCACGCGCCAAGCGCTTGGCGGCCGAGCAGCTCGCCGCCGAGGCAGATTCTGCAGAGGGCTCTGCAGCAGAGTCTTCGGCTGCGCCGGCGGGGGATGCTGCGGGTTCTTCGGAAGCGGAGTCATTGGGAGAGCCTTCGGCGGATACCACTGATGACGGTGAGGGCGTGCGGCCGTGGGATGTGGTGGGCGTCGCCAAGCATGAGCTCACCGATGACCTGGGCTTGTCATCGCAGACGGTAGCGGTGCTGGAACAGGCCGCCACAGTCGATGAGGCTCTGGAGAAGTCGGAGAGTGCGCCGGATTGGGAACACCATGCGGTGGTTGGACTGCTGTCAGGGATGAGCATTGCTGAGGTGCGCGAGGAACTGGGCTTGGACCTGGTGGAGCCCGCGGCGGTGGCTGATGCCAGTTCCGATAAGGCGCTGGTGGAAGGTATCAAGTCCCCGGCTGCTCGGATGGACTTTGCCATCGACCCAGGCGAAGAGGAGCTGGCAGCGATCCTCAAGGGCTCTTTTGCCGAGTGGCGCGTCTTCCTCCACCCGAGCCAGCGCCGCGCGGTGGAAGCGGAGCACACTGGCTCCGCGCGCATCACTGGTGGTGCCGGTACCGGCAAGACCGTGGTGGTGGTGCACCGCACGAAGCATCTTCTGCAGAAGAATCCGAAGGCGCGCGTCTTTTTGACCACATATACGCGTGAGTTGGCCAATGCGCTGAAGACACAGATGAACGAGCTGTACCCGGCCTTCCCGGAGGCCTCCGTGCATGGCGCGCCGGGGCTGTGGATCAGTGGCGTTGATGCGCTCGTCTTCGACGTGCTGGCGAACGCACAGGCAACGGAGCGCGCTGCCGCGATGGCTGAGGTACTTAATATCGATGCGGACTTTGTACCCCGCGGCTTGGACGGGGTGGAGGAAAAGCGGCAATGGCAGGAGTCCGCGGAGCTGAAAGGCAGCTCCCTGCCGCGGGAGAAATCCCACCCGACGTTCTTGGCGCAGGAGTACTCGGCGGTGATCCTCACGCAGGGGATTACCGATGAGAAGACCTATCTCCGCGCGCGGCGTACCGGGCGCGGCACGCCGCTGACTCGTGCTGAGCGCAAGGCGGTGTGGGCGATTGTGGAGTACTTCCACGCGGCGTGCGCGTCCATTGGGAAGCTGACCTACGCGGCCGCGGCGGCGGTGGCCGCGCACATCGTGGAGCACCGCACCGGTACGGAGGGCATGTTTGACCACGTGCTCATTGATGAGGCCCAAGACTTCCACGCCGGCCACTGGAAGTTCCTGCGGGCGGTGGCCAAGCGCGGGCCGAATGACATCTTCATTGCGGAGGATTCGCACCAACGCATTTATGGTCAGCGTTTGGTGCTGCGTGATTACGGGATTGAAACGCGTGGACGTGCCACCACGAAGCTGCGCGTGAATTACCGCACGACCCGGCAGAACCTGGGCTATGCCACGGCGATTTTGGAGGGCACCGAGTGGATTGACTCGGAAGAGGATATCGATGATCTGCACGGCTATCGTTCGGTGCGCCAGGGCCCGGCACCGGTGGTGCTGAGTTCTGCCAGCAAGGCGGAGGAAGCCGAGGCTTTGGCCGCGCATATCCGGGACTGGACCTCCGGGGAGGAAGACGTCTCCATTGGTGTGCTGACCCGCACCAATCCCCGTAAGGATGAGATTGCCACGCAGCTCGGTGAGTTGGGCGTGGCCGTGAGTACTGGGCGGCGCACCTCCCGGGAGCGCCCGGTGGCGGTGATGACGATGCACAACGCCAAGGGCCTGGAGTTCACACACGTCATCTTGCTGGATGTAAGCCGCGAGGCGCTGCCGCAGCGCTACCTCATGAAGGGCCTAGCGCCGGCCGAGGCTGATGAGGCTCTGCAGCGGGAACGCGCGTTGCTTTACGTGGCGGCCTCCCGTGCCCGCGATGTGCTCGTGGTGAGCGTGGTGGGGGAGGCCTCGGAGTTGTTGCCGGGGTAGGTTAGTCGGCGTTTTGCTCCGCTTCTTTTCGCTAGAAGGAACTGCATCACAATCCTAGGGGACGTATGATGTCTTATGACTCCAATACAAAGGCGAATGGAAGGTTCCTGAACATGACTGCAAATACACAGCTTTTGCGCGGCGTGGTGCCACCGCTGCTGACCCCGTTTAATGAGGACTACTCCGTTGACACCGATACCCTCAAGCGCCAGGCTGAGCGGCTTATCAAAGCTGGCGTTCATGGACTGTTCGTTCTCGGTTCTTCAGGTGAGGTAGCTTTCCTCACTCGAGAGCAGCGCAAGGAAGTCATTGCAACGGTGGTGGAACAGGCTCAAGGGCGCGTTCCAGTCATTGCCGGCGTGATTGATATGACGGCTCCGCGAGTAATCGAGCACATTGAAGATGCTGTCGCGCTCGGGGTGCAAGGGCTAGTTGCCACTGCGCCTTTTTATGTTCGTACTCACGATGTAGAAATCGCAGAGCACTTCCGGCTTCTTCATGAAGCCGCGCCAGAGACTCCTATCTACGCGTACAACATTCCGGTCAGCGTTCACTCCGTGCTGGATATCGCTACTCTTATTTCTCTGGCCAAGGAAGGCGTGATTGCCGGTGTCAAGGATTCTGGCGGCAATGATGGATACACGCGTGCTCTGGTTAGTGCCCGCAACAAGGCTGGGGTGAAAGACTTTGTGGTGTTGACTGGCTCGGAAACTACGGTCGACTTTGCTTACCTGGCAGGTGCCGATGGCGTCGTACCTGGTCTGGGCAACGTGGATCCGGTTTCCTACGTGAAGTTGCATGAGCTCCTGGTTGACGGCGCGTATGCAGAGGCTGCGGAATTGCAGTCTAAGATTTGTGACCTTTTCACCATCGTTGGTGTTGGTGATGGCACGCGCATGGGCGGAAGCTCGCAAGGCCTCGGCAGCTTCAAGGCAGCGCTTCACCATCTGGGCGTATTCCCGTCGGGGCTGATGTCCCGTCCGCATGTCGCTCTGAATGATGAGGAGCTGGCTAAGATTCATGAGATCGTCGATGCCGCTCAGGTGATCGAGCCCTAATTTCGCTGAACTACGACGAAACGAGTGAAGAGTGACTAGTACCCTTGCGCTTGATGTCGGTGCAACAAAGATTGGTTGGGGCTTCGTGTCTGATGAAGACCCAACGCAGGCAGTTGCGTTGGGAAAGATTCCTACCCAGCCGGCCGGGGCTTCGCCACAGGAGCAGATTAAGAAAGCCGTTCAGCTGGCGTTGGAGGAATTGGGCATTGCCCCGGCGCGAATCGGCATTGGCTCGCCAGGAGTGATTCAGGCACCTGAGGGACTCGTCACCTACAACGGGGACACCATTAAGAATTGGGCTGGCACCAATCTTCGTGCGGTCGCGAAAGAGGTTGTTGACCTACCGTGCGCTGTTCATAACGACGTAAGAGTCTGGGCGTACGGAGAACTAATGCTTGGCGCAGCGAGAGATTTTCAGTCAGGCAGGGTCCTGTATCTTTCGTTGGGGACTGGTGTCGGTGGCGCGGTAAGTGATAGCGGGAGTCTGCTCAGCGGACCTACCGGATCGGCCGGAGAGTTTTCGGAACTGTTGTGCGCTGATTTCCGGGGCTTTGCGGACCGCGCCGAAAACATTATGAGTGGCAATAGCTTGGCTGCGTATTATGAAGAATTTTCTACGAACCCGGCGAGCGAGCGGGTGCAATGGAAGGAACGGGCCCAGTTAGCGCTTCCACTCGAAAAAGTCGTAGAAAGAATGAACCAGGGCGACGAACTCGCTTCCCGGATTATTCGAGGGAATTCCTATGGCCTTGGCCGCGCGGTGGCTGGTCTTGTTTCGGCTCTTGATCTTGATGCCGTTGTCTTGGGCGGCGGTGTGTGCCAGATTGGGGCCGCTGTGGAAGAACCATTCCGTCAGGCCATAGAGGATTTCGCATTGAAGCCGAATCGCTCCGTTGCAGTTCGGGTTACTGAATCTCCGGCGACAGCACCGTTAGTAGGTGCAGCGGCTTTTGCTCGAGATAACGCTTTTTAGCACCGTTTATCTGCGGTATATCCAGAAGAAGGCTCACGTATATGTTTAGTTTTAAGAGTAGTGAACTGGCGGAACGCCGAGAAGAAGTTCACGACATGATTCGGAACTCGGTGATTGTCTCGGTGCAAGCGCCAGATGGTCACCCAATGCGCGATACTCACACCTTGACGCATGTCGCCCGTGCGTGTGTTGAGGGCGGAAGCCGCGCAATCCGGTGCGGCGGATATGGAGGCATCAAGGATGTCGAAGCAATCGCAGCCGCGGTAGATGTACCAGTTTTCGGTCTGACAAAAGAGGGGAGTGAGGGGGTTTATATCACCCCGACCGTTGAGTCCGTACGCCAGTTGGCTGAGGCCGGGGCTGCCGTTATCTGTGCGGATGCTACGGATCGCCCTAGGCCTGATGGATCGAGTTTTTCCGATCTCGTCGCCGAGTGCCACCGGCTGAATGTTTTGTCGATGGCCGACTGTTCTACCCCGGAAGAAATGCAGCGGGCACACCAAGCGGGGGCAGATATCATTTCAACGACACTGGCCGGCTACACAGAGTTTCGAAATAAGACTGAAGGTCCGGATCTTGAATGCCTGGCAGAGGGGCGACGGCTCTGCGGTAAGGATGCCTTTGTGATCGGCGAAGGAAGGTTTGCCTCGCGCGATGATGTGGCTGCAGGAAACCGTGCAGGTGCCGACGCAATCATCATTGGCACTGCCATCACAGATCCTGCATGGATAACGCGGAGCTTTAACAGCTGACACGGAGTGTCACAGCGATGTCAGCAGGGGCTCATAATGTCTGAGCACAGACTCTTGGTACTTTTTTAGGTCATTATTCTGTAGAGCATCGACGATGTCTTGGTGCGCGCGTACCGTTCTGCTGAAGTCCTGTGGTTCTTCCAATTTGCGAAGCGGAATGACGTTCATGTGCACTTGCCAAAAGGCATCGTTGAGCTCACGGATAATCGGGTTATCGATTTCGGACAGCAATACCTGATGAAACTCCCGATCCTCCTCGGCAAAGTTGAGACCTTGCTCCCGCTTGGCTGACATCTTTTCAACGATGGCACTCAACTGCTCTAGCTTGGAGGGATCGGGATCGGTAGTGATTTCTTGCCCGATAGCAAGATCAATTGCCTGCCGGATTTCCACCACATTACGAAGAGTTTCAAGGTTGTCATCAGCGTCGAGAGTCGCTCGAAAGATGAGGCCCTGAACTAAGGCTTTGAGTGATGTACCAGAGACAAACGTTCCTGTTCCGTGCCTGACTTCGACGATATCTAACGTCGTTAGGATTCTGATGGCCTCCCGGACGGAGGAACGAGAGAAACCGAGTTCTTCACAGAGCTCGGATTCGGTTGGCAAAGTGTCCCCAGGCTTGAGAGCGTTATCCCGAATGAATTTTTTTATGCCTTCTACGGCCTGCTGTGTGGTTGAGGCAGGGCGATGCTCGGCTTCGCTGAAACCCCACGTTCCGGTATCCACTGGCTACTCCCTCTTTTCTTTCCATCTATCTTAAGTCTCCCACCGCGGCTGGATTTCAAGAATAAACGCTGCCGAGGGAGGAAGCCTCTTATCTGACAGGAAGGGTGTAAGTGCTTTATCTTAAATCCCTTCACACATCAGACGTCTGATGTATTGTAGCTTTCAACATGCTTTGTTGCACAGGTGAATCGGAGAGTGATTTATCTCTCTATATCGAATGCCCTGAAGGGAAGGTCAAATGCAATCGTTCGGAACACTCAACTGGATAGTTCTGATCCTCTACCTGTTAGGAATGCTTCTGGTCGGCGCCTATTTTGCGCGTAGGGCCGGCAGTGACCAGGAAGAATTCTTCAAAGCAGGCGGCAGGATTCCTGGCTGGGCGGCAGGATTTTCTATCTATGCCACGACGCTGTCTGCCATCACATTCATGTCGACGCCGGAAAAGGCATATCTGACTGACTGGGCCTACTCGGCCGGTAACCTCGCTATTTTTGCCATTGTTCCAATTCTGATTGGTTACTATGTTCCGTTCTTTAGGAAGCTGGATGTCACGACGGCCTACGAGTACCTTGAGGAGAGATTCTCCGTTGTCCTCCGAGTTCTAGGCTCGCTCCTCTTCGTCCTGTATCACGTTGGGCGCATAGCTATCGTTATCTATTTGCCAACATTGGCGATTACGTCGGTGGCAGATATCAACCCGCTGGTCGTCGCCGCGTTTGTAGGCGCTCTTTGTATTGTGTACACCTTCCTGGGAGGTATGGAAGGCGTGATTTGGTCTGATGTGATTCAGGGCATCCTGCTGTTGGCTGGCGCTGCGGCGGTAGTGCTGACGGCCATGGCCATGACTCCTGATGGCTTTAGCGGTGCGGTGGTTAACGCCGCTGAAGAAGGAAAGTTCTACTCAGCGGACAACTTCACCACGAATGCAGTCTTCTCCTCGATCCCATTCATCTTTATCGGAAATGTACTGAACAGCTTGCACCAGTACACCTCTTCTCAGGACGTCGTTCAGCGCTACCAAACGACTCCCACGATTCAAGCGACGAAGAAGTCTCTCATCGTCAACGGAATTCTGGCGCTGATAACTATTCCGCTGTTCTACGGGATGGGAACGGCTTTGTATAACTTCTACGAAGCGAAGGGTGGTCTGCCTGAAGGAGTCAACACTTCTGCTGTAGTGCCGTATTTCATTCTTTCGGAGCTGCCTGCAGGCATTGCTGGACTCTTGATTGCTGCCATCTTGGCGGCTGCGCAATCGACAATTTCTTCTTCGCTCAACTCGATTTCCGCGTGCGTTGCCGTGGATATCTATAACCGCTTCTCCCCGAAGGAAGCGTCGGTTACTTTCTCTCGCCTGGTCATCATCGTTGCCGGAACCTTCGGATTGGCCGTTGCACTGTATCTCATCATTACCAACCAGTCGGACCTGTGGGACCTGTTCCTCGCGATTACTGGTCTTTTTGGAGTTCCGCTCACTGCGGTATTTGTCTTGGGTATCTTTACGAAGTCCGCAAATTCCAATGGTGTTCTCATCGGGCTCCTGTGCGGTGCGATTGCTGCGTATTTCGCTGGAAAGCTGGACCAAGGCCCATTCTTGGTCTCGATTGTCGCCTTCGTAGGAACTCTCGTTATCGGCTACCTGGCATCCTTCATCTTCAGGAAATCTGACCATCACGACATCACGGGCTTGACTATTTACGGAAAGGACCTTGAATACACGCGGCGCAGTGTCAATCAAATACCCGTTGCGCAAAGTGAGTAAGCAATACGAATAGGCTGCCGCTAGGCTTGGTTCGTGTGTACCCCGAAAGCAACTGAAGGAAACACAATGACCACACCCGATATCGAGGTTGACTACGACTCCGTCGATTCGATTCTGGATGTAATCGGTCGATGCCTACGCGTGGACCGCAAACTCAATCAGCGTACACCGTGGGATGGCTTTGTGGTCGTGTCCGGTTACGAGCAGGGGCACGCGGCGCGCCAGGCATGGCGGTTTGTCGGTGATAAGACTCTGATCACCACGGTGTCCGCACTCAACCCAGCGTTCAACCGTACGCTGATCGCACGGTTGCGACAGCTCACCGCCGATCCGGAACGCGGTGAGTGGCAGACGTGGATCGCGCGGTACGATCTCGCCTCCGATAGCTTCGACCACACATTCCTGTGGCCCGGAGAGGACGAAGGCTTTAACGTTCTCGCCTATGACACTCCGATGTCCACGATCGAAACCCTGAACCCAGCCCATCACGCTGAATAAACCCATGGCGCAACTGGAGGGAACGCAATGACTATTTCTGATTTCACCGTCGACATGGACTCCGCGGATTCGGTCCTTGAAGCAATGAGCGAGTGTCTGCGTTTAGATGAGGAGCTCAATGAGGAGAAACCGTGGGACGGCTTTGTGGTCGTGACCGGCCTCAACGAAGTACAAGGTGCATCGCAAGCATGGCGCTTTGTCGGCAAGGAGACTCTGCCCACGCCGGTGGGCATACGCAATCCGGCACTCGACCCCGACCTGCTGGAATGGTTGCGACAGCTCACCGCCGATCCGGAACGCGGTAAGTGGCAGACCTGGATCGCGCGGTACGATCTCGGCTCCGATAGCTTCGACCACACATTCTTGTGGCCCGGAGAGGACGAAGGCTTTAACGTCCTTGGCTATGACACCCCAATGGCCACGATCGAAACCCTGAACCCGGCCTTTCACGCCGAATAACCGCGACCACAGGACCCGTTTCAGCATTGGTATCGCCCCGGCAACGCCGACCCATCTCGGATGCTTGCCCGATTGGAAGTAACGCGTGAGCATCACTAAGGGGCCCTATGAAGCGCTGCACTCTGCCGCTTCTTGGTTTCGTGCCCGTGGGTGTCTTGGTCGGTTGAGGCCGAAACCAAACAAGCGGGAGCCGCGGTAGAGGGTTTAAGAGCCAAATAGAAATAGGCTTATCCGTGGACTTGTGTTGCCCGCGAAGAAGCCAGTGGATTGATTTGATGCTTTCGACCTTTCAAGACCCGAATGCTCCGTGGAGGAGGACGAAGGCGGAAGACTAATTGGAGATTAGTGCGCTTGTTTCGATCTGCGTAGATGTGGAAATGCCGGAATCATGTAAATCCACCGAGAACGATAGTGTCCCTTAATATGTGATTCCCCGCGAGCGGAGGAAGTCTAAGTAGGTGGAGCACTGAACTCCTAATGCAGCAGCGGCGTCGGGGAGCTTGACTCTGTTGATTCTGCGCGGTTGGGATTTCTCATCGGTGATGATTGACATGTTCCGTGCATGAGCTGAGGCGACTAGCCATGAGTCGGCAGCATCATCGAGAAACTCTCGTACCGCCGCTTCATCAAAGCGAGGCACACGATCGAAGGCTACCCATGTGGAAAGGCGACGGTATGACTCAATTTCGTCGTTGTCCACGTGCAGAATTTGGTCTTGAGGTACGAAGCTCCGGAACCACGCTGAGACGGAGTCCTTTCTGCGCTCTAGTTCCTCTTGAACAGAATAATGGAAGAAAAACGTTTTGGCGGTCACGAAGTTCTCCAGAGAGGTCCAATAGCTTGGGAACACGTCACGAGGATAGAGCCGAACCGCATTGATGATGATGTTGGAATCGAGCAGATACCGAGTCATGGTAGTCCCTGATACTGGTCAACCAAAGCTTCAATAGCGCTGATCTTCTTGACACCGAGCTGACGGGATGCCTCGCGCTCGTCAATTCTTCCTTCGACGAGTGCTCCGGTCACGGCCTCTAGGAAAAGCCCACCCAAACGGGAACGCAGTCCAACTGTGAAGTCGCCACCTCGATTGCGCTGTGCCGTCGGAGGGGAGGAAGGGGCCTCTTGGAGGAAGCGCTGACCAGCTTCTCGGGGGAGTACACCGTTATCTACGAGGAGCCATACAGTGACGTCGCGGCTTACGCCGAAAGTTTTGAATGACCATTGGCAAACTGACTCTAGATCTCTAGTTTCGGACCAACGGTTGAGGATGTCCTTGGTGGAAACAAGTAGCGCAGTAGCGAACTGATTGCACCAGCGTTCAACGGCGCGCTGGTTAAGCGGGCCACCGGAAATCCCTTGCTCGCCGATGAGAATGTGTCCGAACTCGTGGGCCAAGCTGAATAGCTTTCCCACTCCAGAATCAGCACTGTTTATGAAGATAAGACCGAAAGAATGCCGAATCAACGTAAAACCTCGGAATTCATCAGGGTCAAGCTTGTTTTGAGTGTTATTGCCCACGACGGAGCTACGCATGACCAGAATTCCTGTGTGCTCAATGGCATCGGCGAGGGTTGCCACGCGGTCTCGGCTACGTTCTCGCTTACCTGGAACCCAGTCCAATAAGGCGCATGCCCAGTCAGTAGCTTTTCCCACGGACGTATCCGTAGAGAACCGGCCGATAAAACTAGGCCCTGCAATACCGCTAGCTAGTGCATCTTCGGCATACCACTCTAAGCGCCGTTCACAGGCATAAATCGTCTGCTCGAGCGCAGGGCTGTAGTCGGATAACGGGGTGCTTCCCGGAGTCCTGAAATCAGGAAGGTGAGGGGTTCGTTGTACGGGCTCTTCGAGGAGCAGGTATCCAAAAGGTATTCCAGCCAGCTTGGCCAGCTTCTGAGCTTGTCGGAACGTTGGCGTGCTTTCGCCGCCTAACCAAGAGCGCAAACAATGGAAGTCAGACTTCTTCTCCAATTCGTCGACAGGCAGCCGGGTCCTCTTAACCGCCCATTCGAGGACAGGAGGGGACATCGGGACACGTACGGTCATAGCCTTTCCTATCGTTGCGCTCCATGTTGGTTATCGAATGCTAAAGGCAATTTTAGAGGACCAGATACGAGTACGTACAGCATGGTTTTGATCTGCTCAACGATGAGTGGTTCCTAAAGGTTTGGTCGCTCCTTTGATTGGTTCTTGGGCTAAGCGGACATGCAAAGAATGCCCTTGGGACTCACAACGGTAGATGCGCCCGTGAGAAGGAGTAGCAACCTCACAGACGCATCTTAATGGCAGAAAGCGCGACGCTTAGCGTCCAAAATTCTGGACGGCATATAGCTTGCCGTTTGCGCCGATGGCCATGCCAATACCCACGGACTTGGCGCGCGGGTCAAGCAGGTTCTTGCGGTGCCCGGGGGAGTCCATCCATAGCTGCACGATGCGAGCATCGGAGTAGTCGCTCCATGCCTGGAGGACGTTCTCGCCACCCGCTGGCAGGCCGGCGGGGTAGTGCGTCCAGTAGTTCGGGCGGTGACGGGTGTTGCCATCGCGGCTCAAGGTGTTGGCCCAGTCCTGCGCCAGGTTGGTCAGGTTCGGGTCAACGCGCAGCGGTGCGAGGCCATTAGCCACGCGCTGGGCATTGGTTTGATTAATGATCCCCTGGACGCTGGCGGAGGTCTGCGGTGCCGGGGTAACCGGACCTGCCGCTGCGGGGACGGTGAAGCCGAACGCGGCCGGGTTGAACGTGCCGAAGGAACTTACAGCCTGAGCAGGGGTGTTAACGGAGCCAGCGAAGAGTGCTGCGGCAGCAGCAACGGGGGCAATAATCTTTGTGGCGGTGTGTCCAAACTGGAGGCGGAACATGGCGGGCACCTCTTTCTGCTTCAGGGTTAAGTGGCGGCTTTCCTGCCGCGTACCGAGGGGTACTTTCACTTAAAATTAAAGCTCTCTTCAGTGCGGAAAGGCCAGCTGACCAGCAGTTTTAAGCTTTGCCCTTATGTTTGTCACCTTTTATGGCTCGTCTCTTAGGCTTCTTTAGATTTCCCCTACTTTTGGCCCGGCTTTGCAAAGGTTGGGCCTTTAGTTTCGCGCAGTGGGGGTGATGTTCGGGGGTGGTCGTTCAGAATTGCATTCCTATATCCAGGGCTTTTAGGGGAGAGGGGGCTAAATATAGCTGAAACCTTGGCTATTTCTTGGCAAAAGCATGGGTAGCTTCTGTGAATGCATAGCTTGTGCTAATGGGCGCTGTTGTGGCGCGGTGCGCGGAAATGGTGATGACGGGCGTGAATGAATCCCGGGGAGAACGAACGGACCGCCTAAAGATTAAGAAAACTAATATGTCTATTGGGGTAGCTTATCGTGATGGTGCGGGGTGACTGCGGAAGCCATTGCTAAGCTCATGCGCATGGTCCTTCATGCCGCGCCGCTGCTTCTCGATGGCGGCCTGGGAACCTACCTCGAAGCCCAAGGACACGATATCTCCGGCCCGTTGTGGTCGGCGCGAGTGCTGCGTGAGAACCCAGCGCTCATCGAATCTGCCCACGCTGACTTCTTCGCCGCTGGTGCCCAAGTGGCCACCACAGCCTCCTATCAAGTCACCTTCGACGTCCTCGGTGAGGAGGCGGAAACACTTCTGCGCCGCAGCGTTGCGGTGGCACGTGATGCGGTGGGCGGGGCCGTCGACAAGCACGGCGCCCTGGAGGAATTTTTAGTTGCTGCGTCCATCGGCCCTTATGGTGCAGGCCCAGGTGAGGGCACCGACTACGACGGGGCCTACGGCCTTAGCCGCGAGGAACTGTACCGCTGGCATGCCCGCAGGGTAGCGGTGCTCGCGGATACGGACGCTGACTTTTTGCTTGCTGAGACCATCCCCAACGTCGACGAGGCTGCGGTACTGCTGGAGCTCCTGTCGGCTCAACCCAAGCCCTTCGCGCTGAGCATTACAGGGGCCATCGCCGCTGACCCGGTCAAGCTCATGCGCGTTATCGACCTGGTCAACCAGGCACCACAGCTGGGCGCCGTGGGCGTGAACTGCGTGAGCGCGCCCCAAGCTCTTGATGTGGTGAAGACGCTGCGCGCAGCCACCGATAAGCGGCTGCTGGCTTGCCCCAACAGCGGCGAACTCTGGGACCACGGCGCCCATGAGTGGCGGCCGGCCCCCGCTGGCGCGGTGAGTTTGGCTGAGGCCGCAACGGATCTCGTGGCCGCCGGCGCGAGCCTGCTGGGCGGGTGCTGCCGCGTGGGGCCTACTGAGATACGCCAGCTGCGCACTTCCATCCTTCGCGCAACAAGCGACTCATTTGGGCAATAACGAAGGAATACCAGGACAACCCTACGGCACGGGGGATACAGTATTGCTATGAAAAAATCTTCTTTCCTCGCAGCATGCGCTGCGCTCCTCGTTGCATCACTGTCCGTCCCCGCCGCCAACGCCGAGCTGACTCAAACTGAGCGGGATCAATTCCGCACCGATCCCGTTGGCGCGATTGCCTGGCAGGCCATCAAGGGCTCTTCGGAATATGTTCGCGCCGATGGTAACACCATGATGGCCGCGTCCTTCTTCTCCATGACTATGCCGGGGCAGAGCATCGGCCTGCCTGCACTGGAGAACTGTGCTGAGCGCGTCGGCTCCTCCGCGCCGGAGGGCGGCGTTCGCTACGTGGCGGCCGCCCTGTGCGCCACCTTCGATCCGAATGCCCGCGGCGAGGTGCAGCGCGGGGACTTTGGCTACGGTCCACTGGGCTAAGCCTCGCTGTGGTCAGCCGCGCTACGGCACGTAGTGCGTAGCGCGTAGGATCGGGTGCTGTCTTAAGGAGGATTGATGCGCAAGCACGTGGTGATCATGGGAGTCTCGAGCTGCGGTAAGTCCACGGTGGGGGAGTTGCTGGCGCAGCGCACCGGCCTGCCTTTTCGGGATGGGGACGATATGCATCCGAAGGCGAACATCGAGAAGATGTCCTCGGGGCAGGCGCTTGACGACGCCGACCGCAAGCCCTGGCTCGAGTTCATCGGCCGCTTTCTCGCGGACCAGGACGCCGGGGCCATCGTGGGCTGCTCCGCGCTCAAGCGCTCCTACCGTGACATCATCCGTGCCGCGGCACCGGATACGGTCTTCGTGCACCTGCACGGCTCCTACGATTTGCTCAAGGAGCGCATGAGCCAGCGCTCTGGGCACTTCATGCCGGTCTCCCTGCTGGATTCACAGTTCGAGACGCTCGAGGAACTGCAGCCGGGGGAAGCAGGCATCGTGCTGGATGTCAGCGCTGCCCCGGAGGACCTTGCCGCCGCGGCGGCCGAGTACCTGCAGGTCTAAAGCAGTGCGGCGGCGCCGTAGAAGATAAGGACGACGCCGAAGCCGATCGCGGAAATCAGCGCCTGGTTGACGGTCCATGTCCGCAGGGTGGTGGCTACGTCCATGCCCATGAGCCGGCCGACCAACCAGAAGCCGGAGTCATTGACGTGGCTGCCAAAGACGGAGCCCGCTGCGGTGGCGAGCGTGATGAGGACCAACTGGATTTCCGTGAAGCCGCCTGCCTCCACGGCGGGCACCATGAGGGCTGCGGCCGTGGTGAGGGCAACGGTGGCTGAGCCCTGTGCCAGGCGCAAGGCAACCGCGATGAGGTAGCAGGCCAGGATAACGGGGATGCCGAGTCCGGACATGGAATCCGCCAGCGCGTCACCGATGCCGCTGGTACGCAGCACCCCGCCGAACATGCCGCCGGCACCGGTGATGAGGATGACGGAACAAATCGGACCGAGCGAAGACTCCACGGTCTTTTCGATGGCGCTCTTGCTTTCCCCACGGCGCAGACCCAGCACGACCATCGCCGCAAGAGTGGTGATCAGCAGGGCGATCGGGGTCTGGCCTAAGAAAATGAAGAAGCGCACCCATGAAGCAGCGGGGTCGACGAGGCCAGCGGTGCCCAGCGTGGTCAGCCCGGTATTGCCAAAGATAAGCACCATGGGGATGAACAGGATGCTGAGAACCGCGAACGGGGAGGCCGGGCGCGCCGGCAGTTCCGCGTCGCTCACCAGCGCGCCGGTGACCGCCTCCTCGAGGCGGTAGGGGTACTTCTTTCCTAGGTGGAGCCCGAAGCGGTAGCCGGAGAGATACCACGTGGGCAGCGCGACGAGGAGACCGAAGATAAGGATGAGGCCGATGTTCGCGCCGAAGAACTCACCAGCCGCGACAGGCCCCGGGTGCGGTGGGACGAAGACGTGCATGACGGAAAAGGCACCAGCGGCGGGGATGCCGTAGGCCAACACTGGGCCATCGAGGCGCCGGGCGACGGCAAAGATGACCGGCAGCATCACCATGAGACCCGCGTCGAAGAAGATGGGAAAACCCATGATGAGGGAGGCCACGCCCAGCGCCAGGGGCGCTTTGTCCTCGCCGAAGAGTTTCACGAGGGCGTCGGCAAGCGTCTTGGCACCGCCGGAGGTCTCCGCCAACCGCCCGATCATGGCGCCCAGGCCCACCAACAAGGCCACGGAACCCAACGTCGATCCGAAGCCGCTCGTCATGGTGGGCACCACGCCATCCAGCGGGATGCCGGCGGCCAACGCAGTCAGCGCGGAGACCGTGACGAGGGTGACGAAGGCGTGCACCTTGAAGTAGATGACAAGGACCAAGATGACCGCAATTGCAGCCGCGGCGATGCCGAGAAGGGGTCCTGTCGTAAGTGTGGGTTCCCACGTATCCATGACATTCATGGATGCTGATTTTACTAATGCAACGTGCGGTGATCTAGGGGGCTACACCCCGAGAGCCGGGCCCACCGTGGCCCAACTGGTGGCCAGCTCACGTCGGAACAGCCCCCACGTGTGGCGCCCCTCCGGAAGCTCGTAGTAATCGAGGTCCACACCAGCTGCGGTGGCTTGCTTGGCGTAATAGGAACTGCACCAATAATCTAACCGCTCGTTGAGGCCTAGTGCCGGCAGCGGTGAGTCCTCAATGTCGACATCAAAGTCTGCCGGGCCACCGCGTGAGACGATGACAAACGTCTTCCTGCCGTGCTGCTTATCGAGGTTGAGAACCGGCGAATGCCGAGCCCACGCCGGATCCCACGGTGCACCAAAGGAGCGCGCCGGGTCAGTGCCGTAGAACGCCGCGCTGACCCACGCGAAGCCTTGCGCGACAACACCCGTGGTCGAGGGGCAACCGGAGATGGAACCGGCCACCTTGAACCGCGGATCATAGGTGGCAAGTTCGAGTGCTGGGCCGCCAGAGTTGCTCACGCCCGCGATGCCGTCGGTACCGTTGCCGTGAAACTCGGCGTCGATAAGCTGCGGGAGCTCCTTGGTCAGGTAGGTGGCCCACTTGTACTTTCCGTGCGTGTCGTGCGGCTGGGCCCAATCGGACATCATTGAGCCATAAGCACCGCGCGGCGAGACAACATTGACCTGCTTGTCCTGGAAGAACTCGGAGGCTCCTCCGCCGTCCCACCACAGTGCGTCCTCGCCTCCTCCGGCACCACCGAGCAAGTAATAGGTCGGGCGGGGCTGAGTATTCTCCAATCCACCCGGCGGGAGAATAATGTCGTTGGTGATGACGCGGTCCATGGATGGTGAGTAGGCCTTGAACTGCCACACGTTGTCCTGGATGTGCTGCAGCTCGCGCAGCTGTGCCGGCGCGGCGGTGGCTGGCGGGCGCGTGGCTTCTGGCGCCACGACGGGAATCTTTAACAGCTGGAGCAGCGGTCCCCATACGGCAAAGATGTTCTCCGCGAAGAGCACGGGTGCCAACGGACCCAGCGCGATGGGATCGAGGGCAGAGGAGTGCTGATCAATGTTGGTGACCTCGCTGCTCAGCGAGTCTGCTGAGTGCGCGGATTCAACTGAAGACTGCGCGTGTGCGAGATGAGTGTGGGGAGGAGAAAGAATCAGCCCCACCGAAAGAATGCCCGCGAGCGCGGTGCGAGAGGAAAGCATTATCTCAGAATATCCAACGAACGTTGCATCGCCTGCATTAGTGCATTAGTACATAACAGCGCTAGTGGGGCTGGGCGCGGAAAACTCCACACCGGAGAAACGTAAACCCCCGACCGCATGGGGGCGGTCGGGGGTTTACGCACTCTCTCGCAGCCGGACTAAGCGCCGGCGGGCTGCACACTCGTTATGTAGAGGAGGGGGCTGTTACTTAGAACAGGCCATCAGCCTTCTTGCCGGTGTCCTTGACGGTGATCTCGCGGGAATCAACGTTCTGGTCGTTGTGGGTGGACTTGTCACCGTCGAGGCGGGAAATCTGGGTGACCTCGATGTAGTTCTTCAGGCGGCCTTCCTTGGTGTTGCCGTCGCCGAAGTCCAGGTTGGCAACGCGCGCGGACTCGCCAGCGTTAATCGGGTTGGCCAGGGTGACCTCGAAGGAGCGGGTGGAGGTCTTCTCGTCGAAGCCAAGGTCGCGGATGTGCGCACCATTGGAGGAACGCGGGGTGATCAGGCGGTCAACACCCTTCGGGCCCTCAGCGGTCTTGACGTCAACGCGGTACTGAACTGCCGGGTAGTTGCCGTAGTAGCGCTCGGTGCCGACGTTCTCCAGGCGGAGAGCAACGGTGCCTGCGAAACCTGCGTGCTTAGCGCCAGAGGTGGTCAGAACCGGCTTCAGGTCCAGCTTCTGCTTAGCCTCATCGGTCTTGCCGTTCTCGACGTCCTCCTGGACCTTCTTGTCGGCTTCCTCTTCCTTCTTGCCTTCGGCCTCGGAGACAACCTTCTCCTCCGGAGCAACCTCGTTGTCCTTGATGACCTCAGCGTCAGCCTCCGGGGACTTCTCCTCCTCAACAACCTTCGGGTCGTTGACGTCGGTGGTGTTCTGAGCGTCCTTGTTCGGAGCGTAGGAATCCGCGATGTCGTCGTACAGCTTGACGCGAACCTCGTTCTTCATCGGCTGCATTGCGGACCAGAAGGTCGGGGTGGACCAGGTGCCGTTCGGCTTGCAGTACTGCTGGGTACCGGTCATGTTCAGAACGCGGAAGCCGTAGGTGGCCTCACCGGTGTGGTTCGGCGGAACATCGTACGGGCCGATGGACTGGCCAGCCTCCCAGGACAGGGAGTAGGACGCGGAGGCGCCGAGCTTGGTGGCGATCTGGTGGGAGATGCCGAAGGAGCCCTCAGAGTTCTTGCCGGAGCCCTTGCCACCTGCGTTCATGGAGGTGGTCTCGGTGCGGTCACCGTTGACGGACAGGGTGATGGACTGGGACTTGGACAGGTCCTGCTGCAGCGGGATGTCCTTCTTGGTCTGGTTGGTGGTGGAGATGGTGCCTGCCGGCATGAAGTTATCGGTCACCTTGTAGACCACGGTGCGGTGGTCCTCCCACGGGTTGCACACCGGGCGCGGGTTGAGCACGTTGGCCTTCATGTGGTCGGAGCCGTGGCTGGTGTGGACGATGGGGAGCTTGGCGTTAACGGCCGGGGTCTCCGGGTAGGACTCGGTGTGGGTTGCTGCGGATGCAGCCGGTGCGATGAGGGCGGTGCCTGCAATCGCGAGGCCGGCGATGAGGCCGGCGGTACGACGACGCATGGTCATGGTTGTTCTCCTGGATGAAAAAGTTTGGGGCAATGTGGTGACGCACTGTGGTGGCGCTGCGTATGCGCTGTAGCGCTCAGTGCGTGACGTGAAGCAACGATAAGGTGACTTTCAGGATCGTGCACCCTAAGGATTGTTTATATTTTTGGATAGCGAAGTATATTTCGATAGGGTGACGTGAAGGTGAACAATTGGCTAAGAAATTTGCGCCGACCTTGGTTTTGTCCAACTAGACCGTATTCTGGGAAAACGTCTCTTTGACCATTTGGTCACAAACTAAAGAATGACCCCATACGGGGTAGGAAAAGGTTGCGCGCAGCGCTTATTGCCAGGCCATTTTTAGCCCCAGGGGTGCGCGCGTGATTGTGTGAAGGTCTTCGGGTTACTTAAAAAATTCTTAGGGGTGGCGCGTTAATCCTCTTCAATTTCCGGATCTTCGGCGCGCGCTTGCTCGAACACCTCAGCCGCTGCGCGCAGGTTAATGGTGCCGATGATGAGGCCCACCACGATGTCCGGCCACGGGCTTGCCCACACCAGCATGAGTAGGCCGGCGCCGAGAATGAGGATATTGGCGGCGACATCATTGCGTGCCGCCAGCCATGCGCCGCGCGTGAGCGCGCTGCCGTGGCGAAGTTGTATGAGCAACACCGCGCAGAGCAGGTTGATGAGCATCGCCGCCACGGCCGTGCCCGACAACGTAAGTGGCTCAGGCACAGCGCCGGTGATGATCTTCCATATCGCCATGCCATAGGACGCCAATGCCGGAATTAGGATCAGCCCGGCTAGGCCATAGCTTGCTTTGCGACGCCCCTCCGCCGACCAGCGCAGCGCGAGCAGGACGAGCGCATTGATGAGAAAGTCCTCGAGGAAGTCGGCGGCGTCAGCAAACAGTGCCGCCGAGCCGATGATGGAGGCGATGATGAACTCGCCGAAGAATCCGAGGAGGTTCAGCGCGGCGACCCAGGCGACAATGTGCCGGGCGCGCGCGTTCAGGGTAGAGGAGGAGAGTTCTTGAGACACGGCACCTGAGCTTAGTGGGCTGAGGTGCCGTGTCCCAATTTGTTTTTCTTGTGAACCGTTTCGGATTAGTCGACGATGGCGACGTCGTCTTCTCGGCGGTGTTTCTCGCCAGCGAAGCCGCCGAAGGCTGTGATGAGGGCGGTCGCGGCCAGGATGATGATTCCCGGTGTGGAACTGGGGGTCTCGTTGGAAGCGTTCAACGCGGTGGCAAGGAAGGGGAGCAGCCCCGATACTGCTGACGCGATATTGGCGGAGATGGCCACGCCGGAATAGCGGACGTTGGCGGGGAAGACCTCTGAGAGCAGGACGCCTGACACGGAATAGGTGATGGTGACCAGGGACAGCCCAATGCAGACCGCAAGCGTGAGGAGAACGGCATTGCCGGTATCGATCATCGCCCACAGCGGCCACGCCATGATAGCGGTGGCAAGCGCGCCGTATCCGATAACACGACCCGGGCCAATCTTTTCACCGATGCGTCCGAAGATGATGTTGATGAAGATTTGGCACACAGCGCCGAGGAGGGTGGCGTTCACGACGGTCTGGCGTTCGAAGTCCAGCGTGGTTGTGGCGTAGGAGAGGACATAGGTGCTCATGACGAAGAAGCCGCCGATGCCGAGGAAGGCGGCCGCGGAAGCAAGGCACAGTTGTGGGAAGTGCTGCGTGAAAAGTTCCTTCAGTGAGCCTTGGTGCGCAGCCTCGTCGGCCTCAGCTTCCTCTTCGAGGGCTTTGTAGACAGGAGATTCTTCAGCCTTTGTGCGAATCCACAGTGCTACTCCAAGGAAGGGGAAAGCGATGAGGAAGGGAACACGCCAGCCCCAGGAGCTCACCGCGTCATCATCAAGCATGAGCACAAGCGCGAAGGCGCCGGAGGAGAGCAGTGTGCCGGCGGGGGAGCCGATCTGCACGAAGGCCGCGTAGCGGCCGCGCTTTTCAGCCGGTGCGTGTTCGATAGCCATGGTCGTTGCACCGCCCCATTCGCCGCCGACGGCGATTCCTTGAAGCAGGCGCAAGATGACGAGAGCGATGGGTGCCCAGATGCCAATGCTGTTAAAGGTGGGCAGAAGGCCGATGATTCCGGTGGCCACACCGATGACAACGATGGAGATGATGAGTGCTGGTCGGCGGCCCATCTTATCGCCAATCTGGCCGAAAATGACTGCACCGAGAGGGCGGGCAAGGAAGCCCACGCCGAAGGTGGCGAAGGAGGCTAGGGTGGCGCCGGTGCCTGACATTCCCGAGAAGAAGAGATCGTTGAAGACGAGCGCGGCCGCGGTGCCGAAGAGGAAGAAATCATACCATTCGAGGGCTGTGCCAACGAACGCGGAACTGGCGATACGGAAGACATCTTTTGACTCGACCTTGATTTGCTCGGGGTCAGATTGGACCGGGGCAGCCGGGGGTGGATTGGTAGTCATATCCAGGTGCTCCTTGTGTGAAGTGCGTTACCTTTCCTGGAAACGATAGGTGTAGGTCACCTGAAGGGGGATGTTCTGGCAGCATTTATATGCATCACCCCATCGACTGGGCGGCAGAAGTGTGCGGTTGCACAGGACTTAAGGTGTCGCGCGGTGCAGTGCGAGCAGCACTCGGGCCGCGTCCTTGGGCCGGGTGATATCAAGGCCGGTGAGCTCAGTAACGTGTCGCAAGCGGTTGAGTACGGTGTTGCGGTGGCAGTTCAGCGCTTCGGCGGAGTCCTTGATGGAGCCGCAGTCCAGGTAGGTGGTGATGGTTCGGTACAGCGGCGCGTTCTCAAGGCGCATTTGGGCAATGGTCTGCGTCAGCTCCGTCATGCCGCTGGCTGTGAAGTCTGCGAGGGCATCTCCTGCGACAGCCCAGAGTGCATCCGCCGCTTCGGTGAGTTGGCTCAGCGGGCCGGTGGAGTCGAAGATGCGCGGCGCTTGCTGCGCCGCCGCGCGAACTCCGGCTAAGCCGATGACGTCGCGGAAAAGTATGCCCGAGATCGTCGTCAGCCCTGCGCCGGTGTCCTTTGCGGTCTGTTCGCTGGGCCTTTGGTCTCTAGGCCAGAAGGTAACGAACATCCCGCGCACAGGGTGGCCGAAGGCCTCGCCGGAGGAGATGGGGTCGTCGAGAAGCGCGCGCAATTCCACCGCCACGGTGGGGTGGGCCACCACGACGTCGAAGTGGGTGTCAGCATCGATGTTGAGTGCGCGGGCGATCTCCGCGATGCCCAGCGTGCCGAGGGACTCGGCAGCGAAAAGCCGTTCCAGGTGTCGGGCGTGAGCGCGGTGCACGTCGTGCTGCCCGCGCGCCTCCTCCAAGCGGTAAGCATCGCGGACCACGAGGTTGTACATCGTCACAACCGAATGCACCTGCGCCACGTGGTCGATGAGCACCTCCTGGTCCACGCCGGCCGCGCGGCGGAGGTGTTCCCAGAGGACCGTGAAGTCGAGCTGGATGGCGTCGATCAGTGTGGCTAGTTCCACCCCCTGGTGCGCGCGCCGGCGGCCCAGGCTTTGCGCATGGGCACGCAGCTCCTCCTCGTCCATCGCGCAGACCAGCACGTCGGTGATGCGCGCGAAGACCTCGAAGGCGGTCAGGCGCAGCTCATCTTCGCTCACTAGGGAGTCGCCGTAGCGGCCGGAACGAGTGAAAGCGGCGAGGAAATCCTCCACCAGCCGGGGGATGGTGCCGTGGACCTCCGCGACGATGCCGCGCCAGCGTTTTTCGTGCATATGCACAACGCTACACGCTTAGCGATGGTGGATTGCCCTGCAGGTAGCGAGGTGGCTCACCGATCTGGCTAGCATGTGGTGACAAACACAGCACGGTCCCCGTGCAGTTCGTCAGAGAAGCAGGAGGACGCATGATCACGCGCATCGACAACGCCCACATCCTGACCCAGGATCCCGCGCGGCCGGTCACGGATGCGGTGGCCTTTGCCAACGGCCGCATCCTCGCGGTGGGGGAGGCCGCCCGTGCCCTGCCTGCTGAGCAGGTGTGGGATGCCGGTGGGCGCACGCTGACTCCTGGCTTTAATGACGCGCATTCCCACACCGTGTGGTTTGGCCAAACGCTGCTGGAGGTGGATCTATCCCAGGCCACAACGCCAGAGGATGTCTACTCTGCATTGCACGAGGCCGAGCCCAACCCCGACGGCTGGGTAGTGGCCGCAGGGTTTCGCCCCTCCGGACTGGACGCGCCGGTGGAGATTGCGCAGCTTGACCACGCCACCGGCGGGGCTCCGCTGCTGATCAAGCACAACTCGGGCCACGCTTACACTGTCAACACCGCGGCCCTGCGCGCGGCGGGCGTCGATCCCGCCAACCCACCCGAGGTCGAAGGCGGCGAGTTCGTTCGCGATGCCGACGGGCACTGCACCGGGCTGCTCGATGAAAACGCCATGCGCGCGATTCAAGCGGTAACCCTGCCGGAATCGGGCGAGGAGATCGCCCGCGCCCTGGAGCTAGCTACGCGCCGGTACCTGAAGTGCGGACTGACCTCCGTCACGGACGCCGGGGTGGCCGGCGGCTGGATCGGGCACAGCCCGCGCGAGATCGCCGCCTACCAAAACGCCACCCTGCATACCCGCATGCAGGTGATGGTGACCATGGATGTGCTCCACGAGATTTCCGGGCACGCCTCCGACGGCCCCGGCTGGGGCCTGGATGGTGGCCTGCGCACCGGCTTTGGCGATGAGTGGCTGCAGATCGGCCCCGTCAAGATCTTCAGCGATGGCTCCCTGCTAGGTACCACCGCCGCACTGACGGAGAATTACGCCTGCTGCTCCCATCACGGATACTTCCAGGGTGACCCGGAACAGATGCGCACCCGTGCGCTGCAGGCGGCGAATTCCGGCTGGTCCTTGGCTATCCACGCCATCGGCGATGCGGCGGTGGATTTTGCGATAGAGACGCTGGAGGAGGCCGTCGACAAGCATGGCGTGCCCGCCATGCCACACCGCATCGAACACGGCGGCGTGGTGCGTCCCGATCAGATTGAGCGCCTGCGCGGCCAGCCCATCGTGGTGGTGCCGCAGCCGCTGTTCATCCGGGCTTTCGGCGACGCGATGACGGATGCCCTCGGCCCGGAGCGCACCGTGTGGAGCTACCCAGGCAAGCGGCTTCTCGACGCCTCCCTCATCCTCCCCGGCAGTTCCGATCAGCCCGTGGCACCCGGGGTGCCCCTGGAGGTCATGCAGGCCTTCGTGGAGCGGCGCACCGCCTCGGGCCGGGACTATGGGGCGGAGGACCGTTTGACCCCAGCCGAGGCTCTCTACGCCTACACCGCAGGTTCGGCCGCGGCGACGGGCTGGGCCGGGCGCAAGGGGCAGGTGATGCCGGGGCAGCTGGCGGATTTCGTGCTGCTTTCCCAGGACCCGCTGAATACTGACGATCTATCCACCATCGACGTGGCCGCCACCATCGTGGGCGGCGAGCTGCGCTACGGAAGCTTTTAAGGAGTAGAAATGCGAGCAACCACTAACGAACAATTCCTGTCAGATTTCCAGGCCATGTCCGCCAACGGCGCCACTCCGGGTGGTGGCGTAGAACGCCAAGCGGCGAGTGCCGGCGATAACCTCAACCGCGCCTGGTTCCATGAGGTCCTGGAATCCCTGGGAGCACGGGTCATCTACGACGAGATTGGCAACCAGTACGGTCTCTTTGAGCTCGCCCGCGGCGCCGAGTACGTGGGCGTGGGCTCGCACCTGGATTCGCAGCCCTTGGCCGGCCGCTTCGACGGTGCTTATGGCGTGCTGGCGGCAGCTCATGCCGCCGGGCGCGTGGCGCAATCGGGTGCTAAGGCGCGCTATAACCTGGCGGTTATCAACTGGTTCAACGAGGAGGGCTCGCGCTTTGCGCCTTCCATGATGGGCAGCTCCGTGTTTGTGGGAACGTTGGCGCTTGACGACGCCCACTCCGCCACCGACCTCGCCGGCGTCACCGTGGCGCAGGCTCAGGAGGAAGCTGGTTGGGCCCCGCGCGGTGAAGCTCCGAAGCTCGCGGCCTATGCGGAGATCCACGTCGAGCAAGGCAAGGAACTTGAAGCTGCCGGCAACACGATTGGCCTGGTCACCGCCACGTGGGGCGCGAAGAAATTCCAGGCGGTGGTCTCCGGTGAACAGGGGCATACCGGCTCCACTCTGATGGCCGATAGGAAGGATGCGCTCTTCGGTGCCTCCCTCATTATTGCTTCAGTGGAGCGCCTGACCCACGAGTTCGATGAAGGGCAGCTGCAGGCTTCGGTTTCGCAGCTAACACTGGAGCCGAACTCGCCCGTGACCATCGCGCGCGAGGTGCGCTTCAACGTGGATGTGCGCTCGCCGTCTACGGAGGTGCTGGACAAGGCCCAAGCACGCCTGCAGGAGATCATCGCCGAAGCAGAGGAGGAGTCCCGCACCTCAGTCGAGCTATCCCCGACGCACGAGTGGGCTCTCAACCCCTACCCGTCGGCCGGCGTCGCGCTGGCCCGGGAGGTAGTGGAGGAACTGGGTTACTCGCACCAGGAGATCTATACGGTGGCCGGCCATGACTCGACCAACCTCAAGGAGGTGGTGCCGACGGTCATGCTCTTCATCCCGTCCGTCGACGGCATCTCACACAACGAAAAGGAATTCACCACGGCGGAGGACTGCGTGGCCGGCCTGGACGTGCTGACGCACGTGGCGCAACGCCTCGTGGAATCCGGGTGCGGGGAGGGCTAGGTGCCCTGCGCGCCGCCGCGCAAGACGCGCTAGTTGCTATCTGCCTTAGTCGTTATCGCTCCACGGCTCGTAGCCAAAGGCCTGTAGTGCGACCTCGAATCCGCGCTTCATCGCGGTGAGCTCTTCCTCGCTGAACTCGTAGGTGCGTAAGCGCACTGGGCCGGTAAGCGGGACATGGAGCAGGAAGCGACGGCCTTCTTCGGTGATGTCGCACAAACGGCGGCGCAGGTCCTCCGGATCGTCGTTGAGCGCAATGAGATCATCACGCACTAAGCGCTTGACAGCCTGCCCGATGGTGGCGGGTTGCCATCCTAGTTCCTTGCGCAGCTGAAGGATCGGGATGGGGCCCTTCTTATCGATGAGCCGCAGAAGCGAAAGATGGGAACCGGTGATTCCGTACTCGCGGCGCGCTTCTGTGTCGAACCTAGCCCGGGCGCGTTCGAAGCGGCGGTACTCCGCGATGGTCTCAGCGATTGGATCAATATCTGTCACGTAATCAAGCGTAAAAGTTCGGGGAGGGAATCTGCAACCGAGTTCCAAGAACACACTTTTAGCCACTTTATTGGTGTTAGGCGGGGGTAATATAAAGGAAATTTATGCCGCTAGTCGAAAGTGTTTGATCCACTCAGCGACAGCGGCGGTAAATAGCAGATAAAAAGGACTTTTATCGGGTTAGGAATACGAGAGGCGACTGTGTTCTTTGCCCGTCCGCGGGGGTGAGTTTAAAAACTGGTGACACGAGACGCAAATGTGACTATTGTTAACGTGCAGTCAATCTTTGGCTCCCTACATTTTGTATGACTCCTAAGGAGAATCCATGAAGATTTCCCGTTCCCTTGCTGCAGTAGCCCTGTCCGGTACCCTGCTCCTCGGCGGCACCACCGTTGCCTTCGCTGAATACGACGGCATTCCGCTTTCTAACACCTTGGTCTACAACGGTGTGACTTACTACAAGAATTCCGATGGAAACTTTGTCCCTGCCCCTGGTTCCAAGGATGAGTCTGGCGAGGAGGTCAAGGACATCATCTCTGGAAAGGACATGGAGACTCACGTCAAGAACGGTGAGGCCAAGGCTCCTGGATCCGACGAGAAGGGTTCTGGGTCTGCGACCTCTAGCTCCGAGGCCGAAGCTCCCGAGACTGGCAAGACCTCTGCTTCCGAGAGCACTGAGCCGAAGGAAAGCGACACCTCCAAGCCCTCCGCTTCTGAGAGCACGGAGCCGAAGGAAAGCGAAACCTCCGAGACCACCGAGCCGTCGGAATCTCCCACGAGCTCGAGTGAGACCTCTACCTCCGCAACCTCGTCTGAGTCTGCAGAACCGACCCCGACCAAGACTGCCGAACCAGGCGACAAGAAGAGCTCCGCTGAGGGTGTGCTGTCCTCCAAGGACGGCAAGCCGACTCCGCTGGCTATCTTCGGCATCGTTGCCGGCGTTCTCGCTGCCGTTGCTGCTGCCTTCCCGGCTATCGCGAAGGCCCTGAACCTCAACATCAAGCTGCCTTTCTAAGGCTAAGTAGCTTCTAGGTTCTTTTTGCCCCTGCCTCGTTGAGGCAGGGGCTTTTGTCTTGGGTTAAACCGGCGCGGTTTCCTGTAATAAGAACTTCAGCGCCCGGGCCGCTCACACTGAGGGCCACAGGGCGCTGAAGTCTCTCTATCTCTCTCTGTGTGCGTTCTCTCCAACGCACGACATACAGTATGCAACTGATCGGCAGACAATGTGAAGCTTAGACTCGCCTAAAAGGCAGAGGTGAGCTGTGAGTCTGCTGTGCTGGTTGAATTCCGCTGGTTATCGCCACCAAGACGCAATGGAGTCTGTGCGGGGAGTTGCCCCCGGGGCTAATAATCGGGGTTATGGAGAGCCAAAATCGGACGGATTAATGGGGCGTTGTGAGCGGGGGAGCTTTTCCACCACAAGGCGGTAGGAGTCCGTTACAAGTTCGTTGAGAAGCTGCGGGGTGAGTCGGGGATCTGGGTGTACGGACACCCAGTGGCGCTTGTTCATGTGATAGCCGGGTGTGATGAAGGCGTGCTCGCTGCGCAGCGCTTCGGCGTCCAGGGGCTCAGCTTTGAGGATAGCCTGCGGGCGGCCAGTAGCCGCGGTGAGGAGGAGGAAGACCTTGCCGCGTACCTTGAACACGTCCCAGTCAGGGCCGAAGGGGTGCGTCAACGTCGCGCCGGGGAGTTCGGCAGCGCGGGCGCTAGCGCAGGCGTGGAGATCCAGTGGAGAAGAAGAATCCATGTGAACCAGGCTAGGTGAAAAACACCGCTGGGCCCCTCCCGCGATTCCTCGGGGAAGGGCCCAGCAGCGTCTCTATCAAGTTCCTCCGATTATCAGCCACTGGCCGCCCTCCGGAGGATGAGGGGTTCTCTCTCTCGCATGCGCTCTCTCAAACGCACAACACAGAGTATGGCGGCCAGTGCTGGCACCGCCATGAACTCCGCCTGGCAGTTTTCTGCTAGTCGATTTTTGCTAATCAAAACGCGCGGAACGCTTCTCCAGAAATGCCGTGACTCCCTCCTTGTGGCCAGCCGAGGCCATCTGCGCGTACTGCGTCGGCTCTTCCCAGGTGAGCTGTTCATCGAGCTGGCCAAGGGCGGTGCGGTTGATGGCCTCCTTGGCTTTGGCCAGGGCATCGCGCGGTGCGATGTGCAGGCGTTCTGATACCCCCAGTGCAGTGGCCAGCGCGTGGCCCTGGGGTGCGCGTGTGGTTACGAGACCTGCAGCCTCGGCCTCGGCGACGCCGAGCTTGTCTTGTAGCAATGCCAAGGCGAGCGCGCGGTGGCGCCCCACGGAGGCCAGCGCGGTGAGGCTCACGCCGCCGTCAGGGATAAGGCCAATCTTGCCGAAGGGCAGCGTGAAGTAGGAGTCCTCCCCGGCCACGATGAGATCGCAGGCAAAAGCCAGCGAAGCACCCGCGCCAGCGGCCGCACCTTCGACCGCGGCGATGACGGGAATCTCGGCGGCCTGAATCTCAGCCACCAGTGCGTTGAGCTGGGGAAGCATGGTGGACTCGGCCGGGTCGGGAGTCTCGCCCGCAGCTTGCGCGGTGGCTGCCTCTTGCGCGGCGGCGACGAGATCCGCTCCAGCACAGAAGGCGGTCTCATCGCCGGTGATGATGAGGGCGCGGATGGCGGGGTCAGAGGAGGCGTCGGCAAGCGCGGCGGAGAGAGCCAGGCAATGGTCCTTGGCAATGGCGTTGCGGCGCGCGGAGTTATTGATGCGTGCGACGAGGACGGAGCCTTCGCGGCGGGTGAGGATGGCATCGGTCATGGTTTAGTCCTTAACAAGCTCGGTGAGGGAGGAAATGATGCGCTCGGCCTCATCGGAGATGCGGGAGACGATTTCGGAGCAGGGGGCCACATCGTGGATTAGACCCTGCGACGTTCCGCAGGTCCACACGCCCGCGTCCAAATCACCGGTTTCGTAGACTGCACGGCCGCGCTTGCCGGCAACGAGGTGGCGGATATCCCCAAACTCGGCGCCCTGGGCTAGGCGCTCGGCTACCTCATCGCTTACCGCGTTCCTGGCCACGCGGGTGGAATTGCGCAGCTCGCGGAGGATGAGCTGGGTATCCAGCTCGCTGCGCTCCACAATGGCTTGCTTGACGTTCTCGTGCACCGGGGCTTCCGTGGAAGCCACGAAGCGGGTTCCCATGTTGATGCCCTCGGCACCCAGTGCCAGGGCGGCAGCGAGCCCGCGGCCATCCGCGAAGCCGCCGGAGGCCACGATGGGGATGTCCAGCTGGTCCGCGGCAGCGGGGATGAGCACGAGTCCCGGAATGTCATCTTCGCCGGGGTGGCCGGCGCACTCGAAGCCGTCGATGCTCACGATGTCGACGCCCACCTTCTGTGCACTCAGCGCATGCCGCACGGAGGTGCACTTGTGGATGACAGTGATGCCAGCATCCTTGAAAGCCGGCATGTGGTCCTTGGGGTTGTTGCCGGCGGTCTCTGCAATCTTCACGCCTTCCTCAATGATGACGTCGCGGTATTCCGCATAGGGCGGTGGGGTAATTGCCGGGAGCATGGTGAGGTTGACGCCGAAGGGCTTATCGGTCAGCTCGCGCGTGCGGCGAATCTCGTGGCGCAAGTCTTCCGGGGTGGGCTGCGTAAGCGCGGTGACGACGCCGAGGCCGCCGGCGTTGGATACCGCGGCGGCGAGTTCAGCACGGCCGACCCATTGCATTCCGCCTTGGATGATGGGGTGCTCGATGCCGAGCATGTCGGTGACGCGGGTGGAAATCATGAGTGTTGTGCTCCTTGGTGGTGCGAGGTTGTGGGGGAGGAGAGTGAATGAAAAGGTGAATGGCTATTCGGAAAAATGGGCGTGCAGGCGGTCCCTGAGGTCATCGGGCAGGGCGATGGGGCGGCGCGCGGAGACGTCGATAAGCACCAGCGTCGCCGTCGCGAACACGCACGACGTTCCGTCCTGAACCAGTTCGTGGGAAACCTGGTAGGAGGTGGTTCCGATGCGCGAAATCCACACCCGCGCCTCGATGGAATCGGTGTAGGTGAGCTCGGCGTCGTACTGCACTTCGAGGGAACGCACCACGTGAGCATAGGAATTGGTGGCGACGGGGCCGCTCAGTTTGGCGGCCGCACGGACGCGCGCTTCCTCTAAAAGCGTGACCATCGTGGCGTTATTGACGTGGGCGTTCGCGTCCTGGTCGGACCACCGCAAGGCAAGGGTTATCGGGATGGCGTTGGCGGGCGCGCGCATTGTTCCTCCTGGGGAGAGCGGGTAAAGTGATGCGTATTACTATACATACGAATTGTGGTTCGTCACTCGAATCGTGAGGAGAACGCCATGACAGATCTTCTGGGAATCGATGCTCTGCTGAGCGAAGAAGAAAAAGCTACCCGTGACCGCGTCGCCGCACTGGTGGATGAGCACATCCGCCCGCACGTGGGGCAGTGGTACGAGGACGCGGTGCTGCCAGAGTCCATCCTCCCGGTGCTGGCGGAGGCTGGCCTGTTCGGGATGCATCTGGAAGGCTATGGCTGCGCTGGGCGTTCCGCGGTGGAATACGGGCTGGCCATGCAGGAGCTGGAAGCAGGAGACTCCGGTATCCGCACGGTGGTGTCAGTACAGGGCTCGCTGGCGATGTCGGCGATTTATAAGCACGGCTCGGAGGAACAGAAGCAACAGTGGCTTCCCAAGATGGCCGCCGGTGAGATGATTGGCTGCTTCGGGTTGACGGAGCCGACCGCCGGTTCGGACCCGGCCAGCATGGTGACGGTGGCGCGCTACCGCTCCGGTGAATGGGTCCTGGACGGTGCGAAGCGCTGGATTGGCCTGGCGAGCGTGGCCGGGGTGGCGATCATCTGGGCCAAGGTTTCTGAGGAGGATGCCTCCGCCGCTGGGGTGGAGGCGGGCGTGCGCGGCTTCATCGTGCCGACGTCTGCGCCGGGGTTTAAGGCGACGCCAATTACCCGCAAGCTGTCGATGCGCGCTTCTATCCAGTGCGATATTGAACTGGAAGGCGCTACTTTGCCCGCCGACGCTCTGCTGCCCAAGCATCCGGGACTCAAGGGGCCGTTTATGTGTTTGAACGAGGCTCGCTTCGGCATTAGCTTCGGCGCTTTGGGTGCGGCCCGTGATTCTTTGGAGGCGGCGCTGGAGTACGCCAAGGAGCGCAAGCAATTCGACCGCTCGCTGGCGTCCTTCCAGCTCACCCAGCAGAAGCTGGTGGATATGGCGGTGGAGCTTAATAAGGGGCAGCTGCTGGCGCTGAACCTGGGTCGTGCCAAGGATGCGGGCACGCTGGAGCCCTACCAAATCTCGGTGGGCAAGCTGGCCAACTGCCGAACCGCCATCGACATTTGCCGCCAGGCGCGCACCATCCTAGGCGGCAACGGTATCACTGCGGACTACTCGCCGCTGCGCCACGCCGCAAACCTGGAATCAGTGCGCACCTATGAGGGCACCGATGAGATCCACACGCTGATTCTGGGACGTGTGCTGACGGGGGAGCAGGCGTTTAGCTAATCGCGCAGACCAGAGTTATTAAACTCATGCAGCTGGTCCCGTGGATTCGGTAGATGGTCCTCCATCCCAGATCAGGGACCATTTGCGTGCCGAAAACTCAGAAAAAGATGGTCCCCTTGCTCTGGTAAAGGAATTGAATAAGGAGACCATCTAGAGTCGCTGTGTAGTCACCAGCAAACGGAGGATAGGACAGAGCTTGAGCTAGAAATCCTATTTCGAATCAGGAGACGCTTCATCCGAATCAATCATTGAATCATTTCGGTTCTTCTCCTCGAATGAGAAACTGACGCGGGAGGAAGCAAGGTGGTGTGCTCGTGCCTCTTCCTCGGGGATCTCATCGAATTGACGCAGGGTTCCATCTCGCTGTTCCTTGAAGAAATCCCGTCCGTAGATAACTGCAACGAGGATAATTCCGGCTGCGAAGCCCCAGGTTGCTCCTTGAATGGCGAGAATTGCAGCGACTACACCTGCAATTCCCAAGTCTCGCTGATTCTTCGCTTCCATGATGCCGACGCGTACACTGACGAAACCTTGGATGACGAGAGTGAGTGCTAGCGCTACAGGCAAGATCGGTTGTACTAGTGTCACAATCGGGAGAAGCATGATGCCGGTTTGGCAACCAATTCGGAACGAGAAGGTTCCTCCAAAAATCGACTGCATTGCCTTCCGGCCTTGTTTGAAGCGCTCGACCATCACGACGTGCATTGCAGCCCATAGTGGTCCACACATGCAAGCATCAGGGCCGATGATACTCATGATGGTGTTTCGAACTCCGAAAAGCATGTGGGCACGGTTCGGGTCATAAACGACAGCCTCATCGGTTCTCACATGGTCTGCTTCGTGGAGGACTGCCTTGGCTTGAAGGACATCGCCAAAGACAACGATATATGCAGCGAGAACCGTAGGAATTGCTGTAATGAACATGCTCAATGGCGGGAATCCAAGACCAAAAACAGTGTAGTTCTGCCACAAACCAATAAAGTCTGGACTGGAGAATCCAAATTCAAGCTTGGGCCAAGGGGACTCGCCAACAAGAGGTGCAACAATAACAGCCAAGAAGATAGCAGGGATAATGCCCAGGGACCCAACTATGCGCCAGCCTTTTCTTTTGGCTCGTAGCATGGCGAATGCCTTCGAATACATGATAAAGAAGGCCACGGCTAGGAGTATTGAAATGGTGATTGGGAAGCTGTGGAACTTGCCATCCTCGCCGAATACCTGAATAACTGCAGCCAGCCCGGCACCCATGATAACGCCGGCCCTAATCGACCCGGGAACAAAATGTACAACCTTAGATGCCCAGCCTGTTATGCCTAGTGTCATCGAGAACAAGCCTAAGAGGAGCTGGAAGGCAACGAGAGCCCACACGCGCTCATCCTCGGGAAAGCTGTGGAGGTAAACGAGCAGTAGAGGGATCGCAGGCGTAATCCAACCGGGAACAACGGGATCGCCAAGAAGCGCATGTAGGAGGTAGAGGAAGCCGTTCATCAGGACGATGGCAATCGCCATCTCAAAAGGCATTCCTACGGCTTCGGTAATAAGGGGAATTGCAGCTAGATCGACTGCACACATAATCAAGCCTTGAGAGAAGTCTGCGAACTCAAAGCGATAGTGAAGAAAAGGGATGCGGACGTCGAAGGGGCCAAGTTTCCAACTGGGTGTCGGAGTACCAATTCCTTCATCAATTCCAGGGGTGGTCGTAGTCATGTTTACGGCCCTTTCTCGAATTCCAAAGTCATTTCTTGAGGTAAGGGTTAGTCAAATGTGATGATTTGTCGAAGCACAGTTCCATCGGATAGGGAGTCCATGGCCTCGTTGATTTCATCAAGCTTGATATGGGAGGAAATCAGTCCTTCTGCCTTGAGTTTCCCGTCTCTCCAAAGCTGCTCATACTTGGGAATGTCTACGCTTGGAACTGAGGAACCAAGGTAGCTTCCGTGTATTCTTCGGGCCTCAGCAGTAATTGTGAGCGGGTCTAGGGTGATCGAGCTGTTTGGTGCAGGAAGACCGACAGTGACTGTCGTTCCTCCGGGAGCCGTTACTTTAAAGGCGGTTTCTAGTGCCTTTGGGTGACCGGCTGCCTCGACGACACCATCGAATTTGAGGCCCATGTCTTCCGCCTCTTGAGGTGAATATGCCTCGTGTGCGCCGAGATCGAGAGCAGCTTGGCGTTTCGATGCCTGCATATCGATACCGACGACTTTTTTTACATCGAGGGCGAGGGCCGTAATGACTGCAGCCATTCCAACGCCACCGATTCCAACTACGGCAACGGTGGTATCTGGGGACGGCTTCAGCTCGTTTAGGATGGCGCCACCACCGGTTAGGATTGCGCAACCGAAAACCGCTGCGATATCTGAGGGAACGTCGTTTCCGATGGGAACGAGCGTTTCTCTTGCTGCAACAGCATGGGTTGCGAAGCACGAAACACCGACATGGTGTTGGACAATCTCGTCGCCGCGATGCAGTCGTCGAGTTCCGCCCAGGAGTGTTCCTTCTTCGTTTGTTTGAGAACCGACCGAGCAAGGCATCATGCCGTTGGTTTGGCACTGTTTGCACTTTCCACAGCGCGGGAGGAAAGTGAATACGACTTGCTGCCCAACCTCTAAGTCATTCACGCCCTCACCGATCTGCTCGACTATGCCGGCGGACTCGTGGCCCAAGAGCATCGGGACAGGACGTGGACGGTTGTTATTAACCACGGACAAATCGGAATGACAAACACCAGCAGCAGTAATTCGGACAAGAACTTCGCCAGGTCCAGGCGGATCAAGTTCCAACTCTTGGACCGTGAGTGGCTGTGATTTTGCGTAGGGGCGTGGCGCGCCTAGTCGTTCAAGTACAGCACCTCTGATCTTCATGGTGAGCCTCTCTCTCAGGGGGTATAACAGCGAGCAATACTCCACACTCCGGCAGAGTGAGGCCTAAGTTACCATTTTGCCATATCGTGATATGTGTAACAATATGTAAAAAGTTCTATATTGTGACTCTTGAAGTAGATGTTTAACCATTTCGACGGGTGACGAGATTGGGGTAGGTGTCTCCTGTGCGGCGATTGCTACTTGTAGGAAAACGCGTGAAGCCCCGCGCTTGAGTGACGCGGGGCTTGGTGAGGAAAGGTGAGAGGTTCGTTGAGGTTTAGTGCTTGAGGTTTAGTCGAACCTTGGTTAGTCGAACTCGATGATCTGGCGCAGTGCTACACCGTCGGACAGGCGGTCCATGGCGGTGTTGATGTCCTCGAGCTTGATGTGGTCGGAGATGAGGGCCTCAGCGTTGAGCTTGCCCTCGCGCCACAGCTGCTCGTACTTCGGGATGTCCTTCGACGGGACGGAGGAACCCAGGTAGCAGCCGTGGACGCGGCGTGCTTCGGCGGTCATTACGAGCGGGTCGATGGTGATGGTGGAGCCCGGTGCCGGCAGGCCGACGGTGACGGTCAGGCCGCCCGGTGCGGTGACCTTGTAGGCGGTTTCCAGTGCCTTCGGATGGCCGGCGGCCTCTACGACAGCGGTGAACTTCTTGCCGGACTCCTCAGCTTCCTGTGGGGTCATCGCGGAGGTGGCACCGATTTCGATGGCTTTCTCGCACTTGTCCTTCTGCATGTCGATGCCCACGATCTCCTTCACGCCGAGCGCAGCGGCGGTGATGATGGCGGCCATGCCCACGCCACCGAGGCCGACGACGGCGATGCTGTCCTCCGGCTTTGGATCGATCTCGTTGAGCACGGCGCCGCCACCAGTGAGGATGGCGCAGCCGAGGATGGCGGCGATATCGGCCGGGACATCGGAGCCCACCGGTACGACGGAGAGCTCGGAGACCACGGCGTGGGTGGCGAAGCCGGAGACACCAAGATGGTGCTGGATCGTCTCACCGTTGCGAGTGAGGTGGCGGGTGCCGCGGATGAGGGTGCCCTCGTTGTTGGTCTTGGAGCCAACCTCACACGGCATCTTGCCGTCGGTCTTGCAGCCGGCGCACTCACCGCAGCGCGGGAGGAAGGTCATGACCACGTGGTCGCCGACCTTGACGTTGGTAACACCCGGGCCGATCTCTTCGACGATGCCGGCGGACTCGTGGCCCAGCAGCATCGGCAGCGGACGGGGGCGGTTGTTGTTGACCACGGAAAGGTCAGAGTGGCACAGGCCAGCAGCGGTGATCTTGACCAGGATCTCGCCCTCGCCAGGAGCGGAGAGCTCGAGCTCGCTCACGGTGATGGGCTGAGAATCGGCGTAGGGGCGCTCGTCGCCGGAACGCTCCAGGACGGCACCTCGAATGGTAATCGTGTCAGACATGGATACCTCCAGACATCGGATGGGGTTAATGCATCGCAATGTACGCCGCCGGGCGTAAAGGAGGGCCGGAACGGTATAGGAAAAACTACACCGGATCGTTATATGGATGGGGAATTCTCTACTTGCTGAGCGTGTGGGCGCGCAGCGCCACGAAGACATCGAGCCCGCGCTGGCCGACCGCCCACTCATCACCCATGAGCTCCGCGATCCGGTCGAGCCGCTGGCGCACCGTATTGGGGTGGATGAACATCGCCCGGGCGGTCTGCGGGATGCTGTGCCCGGAGAGCAAGTAGTGGTGCGCGGTAGCAGTCAACTCGGTGGAGTGTTCCTCGTCGTAGTGCACCAGCGGGCCGATGGTGCGCGTAGACAGCGCGTTCAGTGCCTGCGGGTCCGCACCCAGGATGAGGCCCACCGTGCCCAGGGAGTCCTCGGTGACGAGCTGGCCGCGCAAGCCCAAAGCGAGTGCTGAATCCAGGTAGGCCATGGCGGAATCGTGGGCGCTGCGCGCGGAGCTCAGGCCGTCGAAGCCGATGGCAGAGACCGTCAACTCAGGGAATTCAGACAGCAGTGGGGCCAGCGCCTTATCGATATCCCGATCCGGTTGGTACAGCACGCACACATGCTGGTCGTGGTGCGTAATGGCGGCGTTACCCGGCAGGAGATGCTCCAGCTGCGGGCGGGTGGGCAAGTTCTTGGCCGAGTGCAGGCCTACGAAATACAGCTGTGCCGAAGAGTTCAGGCTGATGCCTGTGAGGTGGCGCAGGCGGGCGATCTCCTCGCGCCCGGCGTTGCCTAGTGCTACGGCGTAGACGAGGTCGTCGACTTTGCGCGCGGTGGCGTCGACAAGCGCCTCAGCAAAAAGCGCAATCGCTGTAAAGGCTGCGGAGGCGTGGCTGATGACGCGCAGTTCGGCGTCGCTGAGCTCCTTGTCCACACCAATCGTGCCCAGCGCCCGCCCGTTAAACTCCACGGGGAACGTGCTGGTTGGGGGAGTGTCCGGGGCATCCTCCGCGGTCCACAGCGTGACCGGCGCATCGAGGCTCTTAGCCAGCACGCGTTCGAGCTCTTCGAAGCTGGGATTGTTCATCAGCACGTGGAGCAGCTGCGTGTTGACGTCATTGAGCCACTGCAATTCGTCTACGTGGCGGCTGAGCGCAATTTGGGAGCGGGTAAGCTCCGCGACGGATTCGCCCTGACTCTCAATGACTTGGGCATTCTCCAGCGCCACGGAGGTAATAGAGCCGAGCACCTCGAGCGCGGCGATCTCCTCGTGCGTGTAGTGACGCGGGTGGCGATCCCCCACGAGAAGCGCGCCGATGGTGCGCCCAGAAATGCGGATCGGGGCGCCGAGGATCCCGCGGATTCCTTCGGCTTCTACCGCACGGTCCACGTAATCCACGTGCGTGACGTTGGGATCGACGGAGTGGTCATAGGTCCACGCTGGGCGGTTGGTGGCGGCCACGATGCCGAGGACTCCGGAGCCCATCGGCATGTTGATGGTGCGGAATTCCTCCGTCACGACACCGCTGGTGGCCAACACCTTGGTAAAGCCGGTGTCCTCATCGTTGAGGCTGAGATAGCCCACGTCGGTGCCGATGGTGGAGCGCGCGTGGCGCACGATGGCCCGGAAAATATCAGTGGATTCGCGGCCCGAGTTGAGCATGTGGGACACATCGAGCAGTTTGGTCGACATCACCCGCCACGTGTGGTTGGCGCGCATGGTTTCCTCGATGGCCCGAAGAGCGCTGAGCTCCTCGGCAGCCAGTTTCTCTCGCAGCTCGTCGGGGACGCGGGTGCCGCTGGCGAGGTGGGAGAGGACGGGTCCGAGGAGAGACATGGCCTTAGCTTATTAGACCTTCTTCTTGGTGCGCGGGATGGGCTTGCCGGTAATGAGCGCGTGGAGCTTGCCATCACCGATCTGCATATCCTCGGGTAGGTCGTCGGAATCGACTTCGGTCATGATCTCCTCGATGAAGTCAGACTCCGGGATGGAGGAGTTGCGAGCAATGGCCACGAGTTCACGCATCTCCTCATCGGAGAGGTGGTTGTCATTCTCAAAACGCTTCTTGAGGAGCTCGCGTGCGCGGCGGCGCAGGTCCGCCTCGGACTGCAGTTCCCCGCGGTTCTTCAACCAGGCGAAGCCGATGATGAACATGATGGCGATGCCCATGTAGCCCAGAATCGGGTAGACCCAACCGATGAGGTTGGAGAAGCCAATGAAGGAGAGGACAAAGCCGATGAGCACGGAGATGACATAGACCTTGTAGAAGTGCTGCGGCTTGCCGCGGGTCAGGCGCTTGGCAAAGGCATAGAACATACCAATCGCGGTGTTATAAATCATGCCGTAGATGGCAATGGACATGGCGATACCAAGCCATGGGTGGATCTGCTCAATCATGGCCAGCGTTGGCATTTCAGCCTCGGTGATCGGTCCCACGGAGACGTAGAGGCCGCCGACCAGGACCGCCAGCAGGAAGAGGAAGCATACGCCTCCGAGAATGCCGCCGTAGCCCACCTCCTTGGCATCGAGGAAGTTACCGCCGATGACGATCATCATGGAGACCACCACGATGACGTTCAGCCCCAGGTTATTGATGGCGGAGACCCACCAGTTGGGCAGCGTCGTCGGCAGCTGCTGTGCTTGCTCGTTGAGGTGCGACCAATCGGGGTTGGCCGTGAGCACGGTGTAGACGGTGCCGATGGTCAGCAGAATGATGATGAACGGGGTGATGACTCCAATGGCGATGGTCACCTTGTCCACATCGAGCAGGCCGGTTAGCAGGGTGAGCACGAGCATGAGGACCGCGCCGATCCATACCGGCCAGCCCCACTGCTGGTTAAGGTTGGCGCCGGCACCGGCAAACATGGCGAAGCCGATGCAGAAGAGACAGGTCAGCGTGGCGAAGTCGAGGATCTTCGACACGATGGGGGTGGACACCGCGTTGAACACGGAAGTGTGCTCCTTGGCACGGTGATAAGAACCTAGTTGGAGAATAGTGATACCGGAGATGGTCATGGCCAGTGCAGTAACGATGGCGCCGACGATGCCCATGTTTCCGAAGGCAACGAAGTATTGGAGGGCCTCGCGGCCGGACGCGAAGGAGGCACCCGCGAGCACGCCGATGAAGGCCATCGCGATGCCGAATGAGCGTTTAAGCATGGTGAACCTAACTTTAGGTGGATAGAAATCTCTACTTATGCAAACGGGGCAGGCTGCCTTTGAAGGTGCCTGCCCCGTGCGTGATGGAGCGGAAGCTTCTAGTTCGCTGCCGCCTTGATGAACTCGGCGATGCCAGCGAGCTCCTCCTCGCCACGGTCAATGACCGCAGCTGAGGTAAACAGCCCGTGGTGGTGGCCCAGAAGGTGCTTGTGCGTGACGTCGACGCCCGCCTTCGCCAGCTTGCCGGCGTACTCGATGCCCTCGTCCGCGAGCGGATCGTTATCCACCGTGATCACGAGTGACGGGGGCAGGCCCTCCGGGAGCTCTTCTAGCAACAGCGGGGAGAGATCCGTTGCCGTGCGCTGTGCCTCCTCCGTGACGAAGGTATCGATGAACCAGCGCATGGTGTCAGATGCCAGCGGGAAGCCTTCCTCCAAGCGCTTGTAGGAGGCACCGTTCTCGGTTCGCTCGCGGGAGCAATCCGTGATGGGGTAGAGCAGGATCTGGCAGCTGAGCTTGGCGACGTCTTCTTCGCCCACGAACTCGTTCGCCAGGGTAGCGGCGAGCTGGCCGCCGGCCGAGTCACCCGCTACCGCGATGGAGGTCACGGTCAGCCCGTGCTCGGCCTCAGGGTTGGACAACCAGCGGTAGGCAGCGCGGCAATCGTCGATAGCCGCCGGGTAGGTGTGCTCCGGGGCAAGGCGATAGTCCACCGCAACGACCGGGAGACCGGTCAGCACCGCGATACGGCGTACCGAGGAGTGGTGGGTCTCCAGGTTGCCCATGAGCCAGCCGCCGCCGTGCATGTAGAGCACCGCTGGGGTCTCCTGGCCGCGCTCCGCCTCCGGGCGGGGGTCGTAGAGGCGAACTTGGAACTGGTCAACCTGGAAATCCGTGGTCGCGGGTTCCTTCTCGTCGTGGAGCGGGTTGGCGTGGGCCGAGGCTACGTAGTTCTCACGCACCTGCGGGATGGGGAAGTTATGGAAGGACTTCGCCCCACCATCGCGGAAAGGTTTCAGCGCCTTCCACGCATCCTCAGCGACGGGACGCCCGGAAAAATCGTCGTGCAGAGTGTGCATTGTGAACTACCTCCTAGACCAGCTCGTAGTCGTTGAGCTCGAGCTTGTCGGTCAGCTCGTAGTACTCAGCGACGTTGCCGGACCAGTTGTTGATGACGCGGCCTTCTTCGTTCTTGTACCAGGAGGAGCAGTCAGCGGAGAACGCAGATGCCTCGAGCTCCTTCTGGATCTTGGTGTTGAACTCGTCGATGACGTTCTTCTTCACGTCGAGGGCTGCCTCCGGGTTCTCGCGCAGGTAAGCAACGGCCTGGGAGATGTAGCGGTCCTGTGCCTCGAGCATGGCCACCACGGAGTGGTGGTTGAGGTTGGTGTTCGGGCCATAGAGCATGAAGAAGTTCGGGAAGCCGTCCACGGTCATGCCCAGGTACGCCTCCGGGGAGTTACCCCAGCGTTCGCGCAGGTCGACGCCATCGCGGCCAGCAATCGGCAAATCACCCTGGAACTCCTGGGAGTGGAAGCCGGTGGCGTAGATGACCACGTCGAAGTCGTGCTCTGCTCCGTCATCGGTGCGGATGCCGGTCTCGGTGAACTTCTCGATGCCAGCGGTGATGAGCTCTACGTTGTCACGGTTGAAGGTGGGGTAGAAGTCATCGGAGCGCAGAATGCGCTTGCAGCCGAAGGCGAAGGTCGGGGTGAGCTTCTCCACCAGCTCCGGGTCGTTGACCTGGGAGCGCAGGTGCTCCATGGCCTGCTCGACACCCTCGGCAGCGGAATCGGTGCCCTTGCGGGTGCGGTCGAAGCCCTCCTCGCGAACCTCGTGGATCTCCTGGCGGATAGCGCGGTAGGAATCCGGGTTCTCCTGGAACTCCTTGAGCTCTTCATCGGTGAAGATGACCTGGTTGCGCGGCAGGATGTAGTTTGCGGAGCGCTGGAACACGGAGAGCTTCTCCGCAACCTTTGCTACCTCCGGAACCAGCTGAACTGCAGAAGCGGCGTTGCCGATGACGGCGACCTTCTTGCCGGCCAGATCAACGTCGTGGTTCCACTCGGCGGAGTGGAACTGTACGCCCTGGAATGCCTCGCGGTTCGGGAAGTTCGGAACCTTCGGCTTGGAGAGCTGGCCCCAGGCACCGACGAAGACGCGGCCGTAGTAGGTCTCGCCGTTAGCCTCGATCTCCCATGCCTTGAGGTCTTCCTTCCACTCGGCGTTGGTGATGCGGTGGTTGAACTTGATGTGGTCGTAGAGGTTGAACTCCTCGGCAAGAGCCTTGAGGTAGCCCTGCATCTCGTCCTGGCCGGCGAACATGCGGGAGACGCCGAGGTTGAGGAAGTAGGAGTAGCAGTAGATCAGAGCCTGGGTATCGCAGGCAGCGCCCGGGTAGGTGTTGTCGCGCCAGACGCCGCCGACCTCGTCGGCAGCCTCGAGGATGAGGAAGTCCTTCTGCTCGTCGCGGACCAGCTGGGCGCCCATGCCCAGTCCGCCGTAGCCGGTGCCGAGGATGATGCAATCGTAGATCTTCATAGTGGTGTATCTCCTTTAAGACGTTGGTGGTTCGGGTTAGTTCGCGCGGATGGCTTCAGCCAGGACCTGGAGGCCGTCACGCAGGGTGGACTCGTTGATGACCAGCGGCGGCAAGAGGCGGATGACGTTGCCGTCGAGGCCACAGGTGAGGATGAGTACGCCCTGCTCGCGGCAGGTCTTGGCCACCTTGGCGGTGAGGTCAGCATTGGGCTGGTTGTTGTCGTCAACCAGCTCGATGGCGATCATGGCGCCGCGGCCGCGGACCTCGGCAACGGTGGTGAGCTCGAGCAGCGGCTCTAGCTCCTCGCGGATGATGGCCTCGATCTCGCGGGCGCGGGAAGCCAGATCCAGCTCCTCCATCTCCTCGAAAGCTGCCAGCGAAGCAGCACAGGCCACCGGGTTGCCGGCGTAGGTGCCGCCCAGGGAGCCCGGGTCCGGGGCATCCATGATCTCGGCGCGGCCGGTGACAGCGGACAGCGGCATGCCGCCACCGACACCCTTGGCGGTGGTGATGAGGTCCGGGATGATGCCCTCGTCATCGCAGGCGAACCAGGATCCGGTGCGGCAGATGCCGGCCTGGATCTCATCGGCGATGAAGACAACGCCGTTGTCGGTGCACCATTCCTGCAGTGCCGGGAGGAAGCCCTTGGCCGGCTCGACGAAGCCGCCCTCGCCTTGAACCGGCTCGATGATGACGGCAGCCAGCTCTTCGGTGCCGACGTACTGCTCGATGTAGCGCAGGGTGCGCGCTGCAGCCTGCTTGCCGTCGAGGCCGTCGCGCAGCGGGTAGGACATCGGAGCGCGGTAGATATCAGCGGCCAGGGTGCCAAAACCCTGCTTGTAGGGCTTGTTCTTGGCGGTCATGGTCATGGTCAGGTTGGTGCGGCCGTGGAAGGCGCCGTCGAAGACGACAACGCGGTTCTTGCCGGTGTAGCGGCGAGCGATCTTGATGGCATTCTCCACTGCCTCCGCACCGGTGGAGAAGAGACAGGTCTTCTTCTCGTGGGTGCCCGGGGTCAGCTCGTTGAGCTTCTTGCAGACATCAACGAAGCCCTGGTACGGAGCGTTCAGGAAGCAGGTGTGGGTGAGGTGGCTGGCCGCCTCGGCGACAGCCTTGGCAACGCGCTGGTTGGAGGCGCCCACGGAAGTCACGGCGATACCGGAAGCGAAGTCGACGATGGTGTTGCCGTCGACGTCGACAAGCACGCCACCGTCACCGTCGGTGATATAGGAGGGGTAGCCCGGGATGACGCCAGCGGCGACGTCGGCTTCACGGGCGGCATTCAGCTCCTGGCTGCGGGGGCCAGGGATTGCGGTGGAGACATTCCGCTCCTGGGGGAGGCGGTGCTTGAGATCCTGCATGCTGTCTGCTCCTTAATACTCGGGATTTTTTATGACGTAGGTCATTCTGACGGCTAGACTTCAGAAGGGCCATAGACAATCTGGTGAAAGAATGGTGAGAAATTGTCCACATTGGATAAGGGGGTAGCTGCCGGACTAGAAGAAGGAAACGTTTCTCTCAGATGGTTGGCTAGCCAACCCGATCTGGGGATTGACGTGCTGCACGATTGCGAGCGGCCGTTTTCTGTGATGCACCCATGTGAGCTGCGCGATCCCCGCGAGTTTGTGGGCTCGGGGGCCGTCATCCTGCTCACTGGTATGGCCTTTGAGGGGCAACCCGATCAGCTGGTGGAGTACGTTCGCAGGGTGGCCGCGGGGGGAGTGACGGGGGTGGGCTTCGGCGTTGGTTTAGCCTTCGCTGAGGTTCCACCCGGCATGGTGGAGGCCGCCCGGGACTGCGATATTTCACTCTTCACGGTGGCGCGGCGCGTGCCTTTCGTCTCCGTGCTCGCGCGTTTGCACGACGAGTTGCAGCGCCAGCGTGAGGAAGGCTTGGAGCTCTTCATTGCTCAGCAGGGCGCGCTCAACGACGCCGCCGTGTCCGGCCTCGACGCCCTCGTGGACAAAACCAGCCGACTGTTGGGCGCGCATACCTGCCTCGTAGATAAGGATGGGCGGGTCTTCGCGCAGTCGAGCCACCCCGGGCTCCCGCCGGTGGAGTGGGCACCGGTGATTGCCGATACCCGCGCCCAGAACTTCTATGCCGCTCGCCGCGTGGGCGGGTGGAATGTCTTGGCCCAGCGCTTGGCCGACCACGGTGCGCGCTCCTTCGGGCTGCTGGCGGTGGCGCGTGAGAGTTTCGGTGTGAACGAGCGTGCGCTGCTCAAACAGGCCGCCGGCCTGGCGGAGCTCACCGTGAAGCGCCCGCAGGAGCTGCGGCGCACCCAAAACGAACTCAACTCCATGGCGATGGCCATTCAGTTGGGTATGGACCAGCCGGAGGATCCCATGCGCCGCATCTTCCGGCTCGTGGGCGATGCACAGGGCCGCGTGCGTCCGGTCTTGGTGAAATCGGAGGGGGAGCGTGCCCACCAGCGCTTCCTCCACGCCTTGGACGCCCGCCTGCAGGACCACGGGCGCTTGCTTTTCGAATACACGCTGGATAAATCCTCCAGCCTCTTGCTTTTCAGAGGAAGCCGCACGATGAAGAACCTGCAGGACTTGTTGCGCGATATCCGCGGTAGCAAGCGCATCGTCGTGGGCCAGCCCATGCCGTGGGCCGAGCTGGGCGTGGGCATTGTCCGCGAACTGGAGTCCTTCGCCTTCGGGCTTCAGCCCGGGATGTTGGCGGGGCCAGAATCGCGGACGTTGAGCTGGACTAGGGATCCCAGGGTCAAGGGCGCGGTGCACAACCGCGCCGAAGAAACCTGGGGCAAGGTACGCGCATACGACGCGGAGCACGGTACCGAGTTGGCGGAAACCCTGGAGGTCTACCTGCGTGCGGGCGGGCACGTGAGCCGAACCGCTGAGGAGCTTCAATCACACCGGCACACCGTGCGCAAGCGCATCGCGGACTTGGAGGATCTCCTCGAGGTGGACCTCAAGGACCCGCTCGTGGCGGCGGAGCTACTGATTCTCGGAGTGAGTGTTACGGACTGAAGCCCTAAGAGTCGATGCTGAGTAAGAGGAGTTCCGCACGGGTGACGGGATTGCTCAGGTCCACCCCGCAGAGGTTTTCTACCTTGTCTAGCCGGGCGCGCACCGTGTGGCGGTGAACGCCCAGCTCCGCCGCAGCGGTGGCCAAGTTGGCGTTGCCCACGAGGAAGGCGCGCAAGGTAGCGACCAGCTCGGTGTTGTGCTGCACGTCGTGGGCGGCCAGGCGGCTGACCGTGGCCGCGCGCCGGGCGCCGAGGGCCTCCGAGACGCCGGGTTCCGCCAGCCAGGTAGGCGCAGCAGAATCAAAGGCTGCTACGGTGCCAAGGGGCAGGCTGCGCGCATGGCTTTGAAGAGAAGACAGCAGTGCTGGGCTCAGCTCCTGCCACGCAACACCCCGAAGGGCGGAGACGCGAAGGTAGCGCGACTGTTTCTTGAACAGGTGTGAGGTTGCGGTTCCCGGAGGAAGCATGAGAAGTGCAGAATCCTGTTCCAGGCGGACGAAGCTGTGCGGCTCGGCCTTGCCGATCTCACTCACTGTGCGCGCGAGGCGCGACGGGGTCGAGGCCGTGACATAGAGAACATCCACGAGATCGTGGCTATCAATCAAGTGAAAGGCCGCGTGCAGGGCGGGGGAGTCAACGCCGGCGAGCTGGGCATCAAGCGCTAGCGCCCCGAGAATAGCGTGGTTGTTGCCATCGGGGTGATCAAGCAGCAGGCTGGCCAGACCCGATAGATGCCGGATGAGCGCGCGCGAATAGGAATCGAACTTCTCCGAGCGCCTGGCGGCGACGGCCCAACGCCGGCCCGCGGAGCCGAAGGTGCTGGTGATGGTGGCACCTGTGCTTGTCGACGTCCCCGTGCCCCGCCCCGTCTGCTCCGCGGCCTCCACTGCGGCGCTGGCTGCGCTGAGCTGCTCCGCATCTCTCTGGCTGAGCACCGCTCCGGAGGAACTAGCTACCGCTACAGCGGCGCTGAGTTGATTGCTCGCCTCATCGATGAGCGCTTGGATGCCCGACACAGCTGCGTGATTGAGGCGCTCTTGTTGGCGGTGGAAGGTGAAGTGCGCATTGTTTTCGAGGCGCGCTTGTTCCTGGGCTACCGCAGTAGTGATGGACACGAAGCGGGTGGCGCGCGGGATCTCAAAAAGGGTGAGGTGGTGCTGGGAACAAGCACGGGTCAGTACGGGTGGTACCTCGGCGAAGGCGAGTCCGGTACCGAAACCAATGCCGTGTACCCCGGCTGCGGCGAGGGCGGCGGCATAGTGCTCGAAGCCTTCCGGATCGTCGCGGAAAACGAGCCCCAGAGTGAGCATGAGCGCGCCGGGGGAGGTGAACTCGGTGGGGTCCGCGAGCTCTGACGCATGGATGGTGCTGAACGCGGGTTTGCCCTCAACGAGTGGGCGCAGGTTCAGCGAGTGCTGGTTGGTGAGCCAGCGGAAGGAAATCTCACTCATGCTGGACAGGCTACACAGTTGTGGGCTCAAGATTTATACACCCTGTCGATAGTGCCGCAAGGGTGGTAGGGGCCACACTAAGTGGCATCCTATTCATCCCAACACAAAAGGAAGACCATGCAGGAACTTCAGTACCACATTGAGCAGTCCCGCCACCTGGGCCAGCAGGTCCCGGGTCCGAAGAGCGCCGCCCTGGATGAGCGTCGCAAGAATGCCCTTCCCGCGGGCATGGCGCCCTCGCTACCGGGCTACGTGGTGGATGCGGATGGCGGCATTCTTGCCGACGCCGACGGCAACCGCTTCATCGATCTCGCTTCCGGTATCGCCGTGACTTCTGCCGGCGCTTCTAACCCGGCCGTCGTGGCCGCGGTGCAGGAAGCCGTCGCGCACTTCACCCACACCTCCTTCACCATTTCCCCGTACGAGTCCTACGTGGCCGTGGCAGAAAAACTCAACGAGGTCACCCCGGGTGATCACCCGAAGAAGACCGCGCTGTTTAACTCCGGTGCGGAGGCCGTTGAGAACGCCGTGAAGATTGCCCGTAACTACACCGGCAAGCGCGGTGTTGTCGTCATGGACCGTGCCTTCCATGGACGCACCAACCTGACCATGGCGATGACCGCCAAGCAGTCGCCCTACAAGAATGGCTTCGGTCCCTTCGCGCCGGAGATTTACCGTGCATCGATGTCCTACCCGCTGCGTGACGGCCTGAGCGGCGCCGAGGCTGCCAAGAAGACCATCACCATGATTGAGCAGGAAGTCGGCGCAGCCAACCTGGCCTGCGTTGTCGCTGAGCCGATCCAGGGCGAGGGCGGCTTCGTCGTCCCGGCCGAGGGCTACCTCGCAGCAATCCAGAAGTGGTGCAACGACAACGACGTGGTCTTCATCGTCGACGAGATCCAGGCAGGCATGATGCGCACCGGTACCTGGTTCGCCTCCGACCATGAAGGCATCGTTCCGGACATGGTGACCATTGCGAAGGGTATTGCCTCCGGCATGCCGCTGTCCGCAGTGACCGGCCGTGCAGAAATCATGGATGCTCCGCAGCCGGGTGGCCTGGGCGGTACCTACACGGGTAACCCGGTGGCTTGTGCTGCTGCGCTGGCAACCTTCAAGGAATTCGAGGAGAAGGACTTCGGGGCACGTGCCCAGAACCTGGAGAAGATTGCCCGCGAGGAGCTGGAACCCATCCTGGGCGATGAGCGCGTAGCAGAGTTCCGCGGCCGCGGCGCCATGCTCGCCCTCGAATTCGTCACCGCTGAGGGCGAGCCGGATTCCGAGCTAGTGCACAAGATTGCCGACGCCGCCAAGGCCGAGGGCGTGCTCATCCTCACCTGCGGCCTCGACCACAACGTCATCCGCTTCCTGCCCTCCCTGGCCATCCCGGAAGACTTGTGGCGTGAGGCGCTGCAGGTCGTCGTCAAGCAGTTCAACGAGTACAAGTAGTTCGCTCTTTCGCTCACCCGGTTCTTTCCGGGTGAGCTCCTGTTTTATTAGTCCTTAGTTATCGGAGAAGTCTTTGTCCAACAAATTTTCTGTGCCGCAGAAGGATGAGTCCACGGCGGAGTTCAAACCCGCGCTGTCCTTCGTGCAGGGCATCGCCCTTATCTTCGGCACCAACATCGGTGCTGGAGTCCTCTCTATTCCTTATGCTGCCCGCAACGGAGGGTTCCTCGCACTCGTTATCGCTTTGCTGATAGCAGGCACCCTCACGACCATTTCCATGCTGTACGTGGCGGAGACAGCCATGCGCACCAAGGCGCCGCTGCAGGTTTCCGGATTGGCGGAGCATTACCTGGGGCAGTGGGGCCGCTGGTTGGTTTTCGTGGCCATCATCGTCAACGGCATCGGTGCGCTGATTGCCTATGCTGCTGGTTCGGGTGACTTGATCAACAACATCTTCGGGTTGCCGCCGCTTCTTGGCACGTTGATCTTCTTCGGCTTCGGTTCGTGGGTGATGTACCGCGGCCTGCACACCACGGGTGCAGCTGAGGGAGCGATTACTGCCGGTATGGCGATCATTATCGCGGTGCTGTGTGGATGGACAATCCTGGGGCCGGGTATCAAGGCTGAGAACCTGCTGGTTCTTCATCCCTTCTTCATCGTCCCGATTCTGAACCTCGCGGTCTTCTCCTTCTTGGCGCAGTACGTGGTCCCGGAACTGGTGCAAGGTATGGACCCGGCCAAGCCACAGCAGACCGCGCGGGCAATTGTGCTCGGCATGGTGGTGACGGGCTTTACCTTGGCGTTGGTTCCTTTTGCCGCCCTTGGTCTGCTTGGCATGGAGGTCACCGAGGTGGTGACCATTGCCTGGGGTGAGGCACTGGGCCCGGTGGCCTACTACTTGGCCAATATCTTTGCGCTGGCGGCCATGCTGACGTCGTTCTTGGCGATTGGTTTTACCACCATGCGCAACGTCTTGGACATCTTCCACTGGGAAGGTGTGAAGGGACAGCGCATCGTGGCGGTGGCGCTGACGGTTGTTCCGCCACTGGTGATTTCCATTGCTGGTCTCGGTGGCTTCGTTGCGGCGCTGTCCTATGCCGGTGGTTTCGCGGGTGCCATCATGTCCGTCATCCCGGTGATGCTGTTGCACGCCTCCCGGAAGAAGGGCGACCGCGACCCGGGTTGGAACGTGGGCGGACTCGCTCACCCGGTAATCCAAGGAACCATCATCGTGGTTTATGTCTTGGCCTTCATCTACTCGATCATTTCCATCCTCGGGTTGGTGCCGGCAGGCTGGGCTTAGAGCCAGCTTTAGATGCGGCACTTTTAGACGCGACGAACTCGCCTAGTTGCCAAAGTTCGGGCCAGATCTTGAGTCAGGAGCGAGGGTTTTGGCAGAACGGGCAGTTTCGGCCCGGACCTGGTTCCAGATCGCGCCGAAAACACGAAAAGGCTGGGCTGCTCCCCGTATCAAGGAGCGGCCCAGCCTTTCGGCATGCTGCCTAGGTTTGCAACCGAGGCTATGGCCTAGAAGATGCCGTGCTTATGAAGCGCCTCGTCGTCGGACGGGACCTCAGAAATGGCATCCCACATTTCGACGAGCTTGCCGTCCTCGACGCGCCACAGCTCGCAATAGGAATGGCGCGCACCAGCGATGCTGCCTTCGGAATGGGTTAGAACGAACTGTCCTTGTGCAACCGTGCGGTGGATGCGCTCATACTCCAGCCCCTCGCCGTCTTCCTGCAGCTTGGTGAGGAAATCGACGCAGTTCTGGGCGCCATCGGCGATATCAGGGGAGTGCTGGGCAAACTGATCATCACGGGTGTTGTCGATGAAGCCGGAGTAATCGGCGCCGATGAGCGAGCGGGTGAAGAACTCGATGACGAACTCTCGGTTCTGCTCGGTGAGGCTCTCATCACCGATCTCGGTAGCGCCATCGAGCTGCGTGCGGCCGCTTGCGTTCGGTTCCGCAAGGGGAACGAGGTTGTCCCAGTGCTCGACAATCTTGTCGCCCTCGACGCGGTAGATATCGAAACCAACGAACGGCTCATCCTCGATGCCGTCGAAGCGACCATGTAAAGCGACGAGGCCGTTGGCTTCGTCGGCAATCACCCGGGCGTTGGTGTACTTCAGCCCCTCGCCCAGATCCGTGACAAACTTCTTGAGACCTTCTGCATCATTAGCGATGAGGGGAGAGTGCTCCACGAAGTTGTCGGCGAAGTGCTTGTCCAGGACGGAGGTATCGTGGCCGTCGAAAAGCGCGGTGTGGACCTCGAGAACGAAGTTTCCTAGTGACGTCATGGGATCTCCTTAGTTGGCCACGAAGTAGGTGCGCTTGTTGACAAACTCATCCATGCCGTAGGGGCCCAGCTCGCGGCCGTAACCGGAGTTCTTCACACCACCGAAGGGGACCTCGGCGCCCTCCGCCGCGTAGGTGTTGACGTTGGACATGCCGACCTCCAGGCGCTGGGCAATCTTCTCAGCGCGCTCGACGTCCTTGGAGAAGACGCAACCGCCCAGGCCGTACTGGGTGTCGTTGGCCAGCTCGAGAGCCTCGTCGTCGCTGCTGACCTTGAACACGGTCGCCACGGGGCCGAAGAGTTCTTCGTAGTAGACATCAGAGCCAACCGGGACATCGGTCAGCACGGCGGGGCTGAAGTAGGAAGACTTCTCATCCGCCAGCTCACCGCCGACGTGCAGGGTGGCGCCGGCGGCCACGATGCGGTCGAGCTGATCCTTGAGGTTTTCTGCCGCGCTGCGCGAAGACAACGGGGTGTAGACGGTTTCGGAAGCCTCCTGCGGGGTACCAGGCTTCATAGCCTTTGCGAGCTCGACCAGCTCAGCGACGAACTCGTCGTAGATATCGTCCATCACGATCAGGCGCTTGTTGGAGTTACACGCCTGGCCGGTGTTGTACATGCGGGTCTCCCACGCGTCCTTGGCTGCCTGCTTGACGTCATCGGTGTCGAGGATGACGTACGGGTCGGAGCCACCGAGCTCGAGAACTGCCTTCTTGAGGTTCTTCGCAGCCAGAGAGCCCACCGCAGCACCAGCGCGCTCGGAGCCGGTGAGGGACACACCGCGCAGCTCCTTGTGCTCGATGATCTTCTCTGCCTGCTCGTGAGTAGCGAAGACGTTGGTGTAGACGCCCTTGGGAACACCGGCATCATCCATGATCTTTTGGATGGCAAGCGCGGAGCGCGGGCAGATGGTGGCGTGCTTCAAGACGATGGTGTTGCCGAGCATCAGATTCGGGGCGGCGAAGCGCGCGACCTGGTAGTAGGGGAAGTTCCACGGCATGATGCCCAGCAGAGCGCCGATGGGGCGGCGCTGAATGTAGCCCTTGCCGTCCATCTCGACGGGGATTTCCTCGTCGGCGGCGAACTTCGGGCCGTTGTCGGCGTAGTAGCTAAAGATAGCGCCGCTGAACTCAGCCTCCTCGACGCCCTCGGAGATCGGCTTGCCCATTTCGGTAGCGATGATCTCTGCGAGCTCATCCTTGCGCTCTTCGAAGAGCTCGGCAACGCGCGTGACTACCTTTGCGCGCTCCTCGATCGGGGTCTCGCGCCAGCTGAGGAATGCCTCGTGCGCGGAGTCGACGGCGGTTAGGACCTCCTGGTCAGTGGCGTGATCAAAGGTCTCGAGAACCTCACCGGTAGCGGGGTTTTCTACGCGAAATCCGGACATTGCTTCATCCTCCAATGATTGAAGTGTGTATGGGTTGCGCCCCATTATGGGGTTGAATGTGACTTATTGCAAGGGCCTTGCGTTTTATGTCATTTGTCTCAGTATGGGCTTATGGGGCACTTGGGCTGAGGGGGTGAAAGGAGGAGGCCACCTAGCCCCGCCAAGGCTCAATGCCTGCGCGGCGCCAGGCTTCCAAGAACTGGGTGGTCTCGGCTTCGTCCGTGATGGACACGCGCACGCCCTCATCGAGGTAGCGGCGGATGACCACGCCTTCATCAAGCATCTTCGTCTCCACCTCCGCGGCATCCGCGCGCGGCAGCCAGACGAAGTTGCCGTAGGATTTCTCGGCTCCCAGCTCCGCGCAGACGCGGTCGCGTTGTGCTTTGGTGATCTCGACGGCGTCGTCAAGCTCGTCGTGGCGCTTGAGCACCTCCACAGCGGCAGTTTCTGCCATGGCGGTCACCGTCAAAGGCAAGGAGAGCAGCTGCAGCGCGTTGATGATTTCTGGTCCTGCCACCGCGTAGCCCACACGCATACCAGCCAGACCCCATGCCTTGGAGAAGGTGCGCACGCCAAGCAGATTGGGGTAGCGCTGGTATTCCTCGACTGAATCTGGGGTATCGGGGGCGTCGTTGTACTCCCAGTAGGCCTCATCCAGCAGGACCACGACATCCTCGGGCACCCGGTCCATGAAGGCGCGGAATTCACCGCGCGTGATGACGGTGCCCGTCGGGTTGTTGGGGTTGCACAGGATGATGAGCTTGGTCTTCTCCGTCAGGGCGGCAAGGACTGCCTCCAAATCGACGCGGTAATCCTCCGTGAGCGGGACCAGAATCGGTTCCGCGCCGGCCATGCGCACGTAGAGGGGGTAAGCCTCAAAGCTGCGCCAGGGCACGATGACCTCATCGCCGGTGTGGCAGGACGCCAAGATGGTGGCCTGCAGGATGGGCGTGGAGCCCGCTGAGACGAAGATGTGATCCGCCGGAACGCCTAGGTAATTGCACAAGGCGTTGGTGAGCTCCAGGCTGCCGGGCTGCTGGTAGCGGTTGGTGGTGCGGGCGGCGTCGGCAACCGCGGCGATGATGTCCTCAGCGGGTGGGAAGGGGACCTCATTGGATGAGAGCTTGAGCGCGTTGGGGAAGTCCTTGCCCACCTTGTACTCGGGGAAGCTTGAGAGATCATTACGAAGCATTTTCACGTCCTTTCTAAATCATGTCCCAGATGGTCACGGCCATAATCAGCAGGCCCATGCCGAAGACGAAGTAGTTCCACGGGTCATTGCGGAATTGCTTGTACACGTCCAGTTTCTTGAACATATACACCGGAACCAGGTAGACGATGAACGCCACGAAGACACCGGAGACAACCGAAATCATGGAAATGATGGAGGGGTTGAAGATTGCCACGAGCGTGGTGCACACGAAGGCGATGAGATAAATGATGTTGAGCAGCGTGCGGTGCGAGACCTTCTCCGCCAGCTTCGGCGCGGCGTTCTTCAGCAGGTACTCCGTGCCTTCTTCTGTACCGAGCATGTGGCCGAAGTAGGAGGAGACGATGGCGCAGATGACCACGATGGGGGCCATGTAAGCCATGAACGGAGTGCCAGTGACGTTGGCGAAATAGGAGAGCACCGGGATGTTTTGCTCGAGGGCCTCATTCATGCCGTCGGCGCCGAGTGCGAGGACGCAGGACCACACGAAGAACATGGTGAACACGACGAGCAGGATAGCGGTGTAGAACTCCGTGCGGGAAACGCGCTTTTCGGTCTTCTCGCCATACTGCGGCTGCATGTCGATGGCGAACTGCGACAGCGCCGCCATGTGGGAGAAGGAGAAGACCAGCACCGGCAGGATGAGGAAGATGCCCTTGATGATGCCGCCGTAGCCATTCGAGCCGTCATCGAAATGGATGAAGCTCTGGAGGTCCCAGCGCGGGATGAGGTAGATGGAGGTGACGGCCAGGGCGATAATCAGCGGGTAGACCAACACCTGGGCCAGCCAGATCATCGGCTTGCGGCCGATGGCGAAGGCACCGGTCATCACGCCCACGCAGAGCATGGCCAGCAGCCACCGGTCGAGCGACGGCCCGCCCAGCTGGTTGACAATGAAGCTATCCACCGCGTTGGTGATGGAGACACCGTAGATGAGGACGGTGGAAAAGACCGTGATCCAGTACAGCACCGCGAAGACGATTCCTTGGCCCTTGCCCAGATACTGGGAGACCAACTCGAGGATGTCCTTGCCGTGGTCCTTTGTGGGCGCGCCCGCAACAATCCGCGCGTAGGTGCGGTGCGAAAAGTACACCAAGGGGAAGATGAAGACCGTGGCAAAGACCAGCGGCCAGAACCCGAAACCGCCGGCATTCAGCGGTAGGAAGAGGATGCCAGCACCCACGGCGGTGCCGAAGAGCGTAATGATCCACGATGCAGTGGAGGCAGCGGGGCGCTGCTTGGCGACGACCCCATCGCCCACAATGTGCTCGCCTTCCTTCAGCTGGCTAGCGGGTACGGCATTCGAAGTTGGAGGAGTATGTGTCGTGCTCATGGTGAGCCTCCTTTAGCTGGTGGGCGTTTCGTCGGTGTGTAAAACCGGGGAGGGCGGGATAGGCAGGGAATGGGCCTGGTCGGTGATGACGTTGAGAAGCGCTGGTACGCCGTCCTCGGCGATGGCGCGCAGGGCGCGGGCCACGGCCTCCGGCACCTGAGCGTCATCTGTGATGAGTTCGCCGTGGGCGCCGAAGCTGCGGGCAACCGCCGCGAAATCCGGGTTGACAAGCTGCGTGCCGGAAACGCGGTCGGGGAAGTGCTTCTTCTGGTGATCGCGGATGGTTCCGAACTCGCCATTGGACATGACGATGATGAGAAAAGGCGCACCGTATTGCAGCGCGGTGGCCAGCTCTTGGCCGTTCATGAGGTATTCGCCGTCCCCGGCAACGGTGACAACGGTGCGCTCCGGGAACTGCAGCTTGGTGGCTACTGCGGCCGGGATGGAATAGCCCATCGAGCCGTTGCGCACGCTGAACTGGGAGGGGTAGACCTGCGAGCGCAGGAACTGCTGGGCCCAGATGCAGTGGTTGCCGGCGCCGAAGGTATAGATGGAATCCGTTGGCAGCTGCTCGTGGAGTGCTGCGAAGACGGCCTCCATGTGGGCGGTGCCTTCTTTACCGGGACGGTAGTCCGCGGGCTCGGGGAGGGTGGCGAAGTCGAGGTGGTTCGCGTGCGCGGTATCAAACCACTCGCCGCGTGTGTCCTTGCCCTCGACGCTTAAGCGGTCCAGGGTGTGAGCGAAGGCCACAGGGCTCGCCACGATGTGCTCTACCAGCGCCACCGAGTGGCCGCGCAGGCTGGTATCGGGGTTGATGGCGATGTTGCGTGCCTGCGGTGACTGGCGCAAGGTGTAACCGTCGGTAGGAACATCACCGAGAACGGCACCGATTTCGATGACGAGGGAGGCTGCTTCCAAAAGTTGCGCCGCGCGTGGGTCGCGCCCATAGCCGAGCCAGCCGGCGTTGGCGGGGGAGTCGAAAGGTACACGGTCAGCGGCGCGGAAGTCTTGAATGATCGGGATGCGGTGCTCTTCGGCGAAGCGAGTGATCTTTTCAGCGGCCTCCGGGGTCCAGCGCGGACCGCCGGCAAAAATGAGTGGTCGCTCTGCGCGGCTCAGCTCGCGGGAGAGGAGGTCCAGGTGATCGTCGGAAAGCGCGCCTTCCGACACCGGGATGGGTGGGTGGATGCTGCCGGTGAACTCCTGGTGGAGAATATCCTCCGGCAGGCCCACGATGACGGGGCCGGGGCGGCCCTGCTGGGCTTGGAAGAAAGCTTCGGCCACGACGCGGGAGGCGCGCGACGGATCGTCGAGGACAAAGACCTGCTTGGCCTGGGTGCCGAACCACGCCTTGGGATCGAACTCCTGGAAGGACTCGCGGTCACGATCCGAGATGGGGATAAGGCCAACGAAGAGAACGAGCGGGGTGGCATCCTGCCAGGCGGTGTGGATGCCCACGTAGGCGTTGGCTGCGCCGGGGCCGCGCGTCACCATGGCGACGCCGGGCTGTCCGGTGGCTTTGCCGTGGGCTTCGGCCATGTAGGTGGCACCGCCTTCGTGGCGGGTGACGATGGCCTTCACGGGGGAATCGTAGAGGCCGTCGAGCACGGGCAGGAAGCTTTCGCCGGGCACGAGGAAAGCGCGGGTGACGTTGTGCGCGGCGAGGGATTCGGCAATGGCGGCGCCGACGTGTGACATGGAAACCTCCCTGGTGTTGTTGTGGTAGTGGTCTCATTATTCTTTGGTGATGCCATGTTGTCTAATGTCGAAAAAGCTGGAAAGCCATACCCTCAAGGTATTGGTAGTGGTAGAAGTAAGGGAATGGACATGGTGAAGGCCAAATATTTCCTTGCGGTCGCCGAAGCTGGCACGGTGACCGCTGCCGCGGCGCGCCTGGGCATTACCCAGCCGGCGCTGAGCCGGCAGCTGCGGCGCTTTGAAAAAGAGCTGGACCTGGAGCTTTTCGTGCGGGCTGGTTCCGCACTGGCGCTCAGCGATGCCGCACACGCCCTCATTCCGACGTGCCGCCGCCTCCTCGCCGAATCCGCGCGCGCCGGGCAGGCGGTGGAGGCACTCCGCGCGGGCAGTATCCCGGCGCTGCGCGTGGCTGCTACGCCGACGACGATTTCGACGCTTCTCGCTCCCTTTATTGAGGCCGCTGGTTCGACTATCCCTCTGTTCACCACGACCCCGGTTACACACTACGACGTCTTCGACGCGCTGGAAGGTTCCGCCGACGTGGTGATTGCTACCATCCCGCCGGGCAATGACGTGGCTTCACTGGCTTTGGGCACGATTCCGGTGCGCGCCTGGGTGCCGCCGGCGCACCCAATGGCACTGGAGTGTGCGGGTTCTACCAGCGTGGAGGTCGAGCGCTTGCTGCAGGAAAATGTGGCGCTGCCCTCGCGGCGAAGCGTGTCCCGCGGCGTGGTGGATTCCTTCGTGGGCACGGCTGGCTATGCCCTGGGCCCGCACGTGGAGTGTGATGATACGGCGACGTTATGCGCCTTGGCCCGTGCCGGGCGGGCCGTAGCTTTAATGACGGAGCTGCAACCGGCGCGGCTGGTGGGCTTCGATGTCGTTGATGGCGAGCGTGCGCTTGGTGGGGTGCCGCTGGTGGCGGCGTGGTCCCCGGGGCACTTCGCGGGGCAGGAAATTGCGCAGATTGCTCGGCAGTTCCGCAGTTTTATTGAGGGGTCGCTTCGCTAGGGCCTGCTTAGTTTGCAGTGGGCATAACTGCCGTTGTTGCCAAAGATCTGGCCAGATCTTGAGGCGAGTTCAGGTGGTGAATGCATCTATACAGCTGGGAGGTTGTGTAGATGTCAGGTGATGAGAAGCTACGTGAGCGGTATGTGCAGGCGTATCTGCATGATGCGCGTCCGATGTCGGTGATCCTCAAGGAGTTGGGGGTCTCGAAGGCTCAGGCGAGGGTGTGGCGTCAGGCTGAGGGACTTAGCCGCGGCAAGCGCCATCGGAGCCTGAATGAGGATAAGTACAAAGATCAATACCAAAAGCTCGTTGCTCTTGTAGAAAGCGGCCAGTCTGCGTATAGCGCACTGAAAGAGACAGGTTTCCCACAGACGGCTTACCGATACCTTGCGCAAGACGGTATTGAACTCGCCAACAACAGTCGCGGTGGAGCCATACAAATTGAGCGGGATCGCATTGCTAAAGCTTTGAAACTTGTTGATGCTGGCAAAAGCTATAAGGAAGTCGGCCAGGTAGTTGATCGTTGCGCTGACACGGTGAGAACGTGGCACCATAATCGCATGTCTGGGCGTTTGGTACTCAATGATCATCCCACTGAATCCGAATCGAAGGTAGGACGCGGAAAGCGTCTTATCCGCCATGACCGGATAGCGATAGCCTACCTGCTGAAACAGGGCCATACTCATCGTGAGATTGCAGCCCAGCTTGGCCGGAATCAGTCGACGATTAGTAGAGAAATCGCCCGTGGGATGACTGAGCATGGCTACGATGCCCTCGTGGCGCAAAAGCGGGCTGTAGACCGTTTAGCCAGGCCTAAACCCCGTAAACTCGATACCAACCCGCAGTTGCGGGCCTTTGTCATCGAGGGGTTGAACACGAAGTGGTCACCAGAGCAGATTTCAAACTTTCTTGCCCGCTGCTTCGGTAAAGGTGGGGATATGTCGATTAGTCATGAAACCATCTACCAAGCTCTCTACATCCAAGCTAAAGGTGCCTTGCGCCAGGAGTTGAAGGTAGAAAAAGCCCTGCGTTCTGGGCGTACCGGCCGAAGGCCGCAATCGCGCCTGCCAGCCCGCGGTAATCGAAGCTGGATTGGTGAGGACTACCGCATCAGCAAGCGCCCTGCCAGCGTTGAAGACCGCGCTATTCCAGGGCATTGGGAAGGCGATCTCATCATCGGCCAAGGAGGCACAACGGCCCTTGTGACCTGCGTGGAACGCAGTACTCGCTACACCATGATCCGCAAACTTGATGTGCATGATTCCGCCACGACTGTCGATAAGTTAATCGAGATGTTTACCGGCAAAATACGCAACATCACCAAAACACTGACCTGGGACCAGGGTGTGGAACTAGCCCAAGTAGACAGGCTGAGCATCGAACGTGGACTAGCAGTCTACTTCTGTGATCCGCACTCACCCTGGCAGCGGCCTACCAATGAAAACACCAACGGGCTAGTCCGAGACTTCCTACCCAAAGGAAGCGACTTTAGTACCCTGACCGACAAGGGCGTCCAGCAGATTCAAGACCTACTCAACGGGCGCCCCAGAAAAGTCCTCAACTGGTACACACCAGAAGAGAAAATCCAAGAACTATTCAAGTGATGCATCCACCACTTGAAACCGCCCGAATCAGAGGCTATAACTTTGGCAGAACGGGCAGTTGCTCGGCATATGGCGGGGCGCCATGTTAGCGTGGAGGTCTACTTTCCGGGGGGAAATGACATGAACCATGGCATTGTGCGTGGCCTATCAAAAGGTGCGCTTGCAACTCGTGTGCGCCGAGGGGAGATTACTAGGATCGCCAAGGGGCTCTACGTCTGGGGCCGGCCCGAGCCATTAGAGCTTTTGAAGCTGCTGCAGGATCACCGGCCATTCCTCAAGGCGACAGGTACAACGGCTGCCCAGGTACTCCTTGGCGCGCCTGTTGCTTTTCCACTGCGGCTTGCCAGCGTGGAGAGAATGCCGAAATCAACCTTCTATGTGCACTCGCGGGTGAGCGTCACTAGTTTTGTCACTTTGTCGGGGATCCGGATTCTTAATCCACTTGTCGCCATGAAGACAGTGAGTCCTGAGCTGGGGATTCGCGTCTTCGAATCCATTTATTCCTCGAAGGCGGGGCGTGCTCGCTTGGATAGTCACCGCGAAGCACTCAATGTCACCCCTGTTGCTAGCCAACGGATGCTGGAGCAAGCCGCATTGTTTACGGATTCCGGTGCGGAGGTCAAGGTGGCCAAGGGATTGAAAAGGCGTGGGCTCAAAGTCGAGTGCAACGTTGTAATCGGCCACTACACCTGGGACATCGTGCTCCCAGAGCTCAAGGTTGCGGTAGAAATCAACGGGATGAAATTCCATTCCCAGCAAGAGTCATGGTTGCGGGACCACTGGAAGAATAATGAGGGCGCGCTGATTGGGTGGCTCACGTTGCGCTATACAGGTCACTGCGTGGCACATCATCTGGACTATGTCATCGACCAGATAGCTAATGCTAGGAATCCTGACTTTGAGAAGCGCTACTTCAAATTCATCGGCTTCTGGCATGAGGGAGTCTTGCCGCCAAAGCCAAAGCCATGGGAATACAGCGAGCACTTGGGGTATTTACCGCCCGACTTGCCTGAGCCGCCCGATTACCCGGAACCACCCGGCTTCCCGCAGCCACCCAACTGCCCTAGATGACGAAGTTATTGCCAGATCTTGAATCAGCGGCGATAACTTTGGCAGAACGGGCAGTGTGGAGCGTGGTCCTGGCAGTAGGACGCGGTCGTTAGGCAGCAACCAGCCCCTCAACAATGAGCGCCAAGGCCGCGCTGATCGCCACGACGAGGACGATGCGGTTGAGCACCTTGGCGTTGATGAAACGGTTGAGGTAGCCGGCGGCGATGAGGCCCACGATGGCTACCGGCAGGTAGGCCGCGGCGGCGGTGAGCTGTACGCTAGTGATTTGCCCTCTCAAGCCCAAGATTGCCAGCGAGATGGTGCAACCGATGATGAAGGTGCCCGACAGCGTGCCGCGTATGCGGGCTGGGTCGTAGCCTTTAAGCACCAGCGCCATGGGCGGTCCACCGATGGACGTCGACGTGCCCAGAAACCCGGAAGCAGCACCCGCGACAGCAATGTTGGCGGTGGTGCGCTTGGGAGACCAGCCGAGGCTGGACAAGGTCATGGCAAAGATGACGGCGCAGCCGATGAAAAGGGAGAGCCCGCGGTGGGAGAGGGAAGCAATCGCCCACGCACCCGCGAGCGAGCCGGGAATGCGCGCGATGGAGGAAATGGCCACAATGTCCCACGACACTGCCGAGCGTGACTTGAGCATCGTGGTCGTTGAGATGACGAAGGCCAGCAGGAGGATGAGCGTGGGAACAAGCTCCGGCTTAATCAGCGCCAAGATCGGGGTGGCGATGGTGCCTAGGCCGAATCCGATGGTTCCTTGGCAGATTGTGCCCACGAGGATGAGCAGGCCGATGAAGACGTAGAGCCAGCTGAACATTGCTCTACTATCTCACGACAAGCTTTAGGAGCGGACGGTGACCTTCTCGTTGGCAGCGATGTCCTCCAAGCGGTCGGCCGAGCACAGGCCCGCCACAATGACGGCGGAGCCGCCCGCAGCCAGTGGTTCGAGGACGGCCCGCTGGAAGGAAGCGCTGTCCGTCCAACCCTGTGAAAGCACGCGCTCAGCGCCCAACTCGGTGGGGAAAAGCTCCGGTAGTGGGGTAGTGGTGCCATAGAAGTGATCGCCATAGAAGCGCACGGTGGGGCCGAAGTCGATGGTGCCCAGCGGCAGCTCGCCGCCGCTTTCGACAACGCCGCGGCCAAAAGGATCCTGCGTGACGAGAACCGTGTCGACCAGTGGGGCCGATGCAGAGCCGGTGCCCGCGTCCGCCGCAGCCTTGAGGTAGGCCTCCGGAGAGGTGAACACCACGGCGATATCGTCGGCGTGCGGCTCTGTAGCGGCCGCACCGTCGGTTATGTCGAAGGAGATGCCCGTGGCTAGAGCCCCAAGTGCAATGACGGCCGCCTGCCAGGACACCGGAAGGTCGATGAGGATGCGGGAATCCGTGTCTGGTTCGAGGTCGAGCTCTTCCAGCAGCATGTTGGCGATCTTGGAGGTCCAGTTCTCCAGTGTTTGCGCCGAGAAGTCCATGCGGGTGCCGTCAGATTCGTTATAAACACTGAGGCGGGGAGCGGAGGCATCGGCGGACAGGAGATGCTGAAGGAGTTCCATGTCCGCCCATCGTAGGTGGCGGGCGCCAAGCCCGCCACGGTGTCTTTAGTTCACGCAGCGCGGGCCATCGCCGCCCGCGTCGATCTCAGGCGAAACCTCCGCGGTACCGAAGTCATCGCCTGGGGTACCTACCTGCTGAGTATCGCCGCCTTGGTCGGGCTCCGCAGCAGCCTCTTCTTCCTGCGCGGAGTCGTCCTTCGGACCGGAGTAGTCATCCGTAGCCACCACGATGAAGGTGTCCGGCTCGAGCTCCTCGTTGGCCGTGACCGGCAGGCCACCGAGCTGCTCGGCTAGGGCTAGAGCGCGCTCGTCGTTGGCATCTGCGGCAACAATCTGCGATTCGGTGTATAGACCCGACTGCGCGTTGGCGGTGCGCTCAACGGTGTAGCCCACGTTCTTCAACCAGGCGCCGATTCCACCGGCCATGCCGTCGACGGTGCCGGCGTTGAGGACGTGGAGGTTGAGGTCCTCGGCCACGGGCTTTTCGCCGTCTTCACCTTCCTGATCGGCTGGGGCATCCTCAGACTTCTTTTCTTCCTCAGCCTTCTCCTGGGACTTGGCCAAATCATCCATGAAGCGATGTACCTCCGCGGTATCGATGGTCACCACCGATTCGCCGTAGTCACCCACGCCGGTAATGGAGGTCACCGGGATCGTTGTAAACGTCACGTTGCCGCCGGCTAGCCCGGCCAGCTGGGTCACAAAGCCCATGATGTCCCAACCGTCATCGATGACTACGGAGCGCTCCACGGCATCAGCAATCTTGTTGAGCTTGCCCGGAGAGGTCAACGTGCCCGAATCCAGCACCTTTGACGTCAGCGATGCCATGTAGGCCTGCTGGCGCACGATGCGGTCAAGGTCACCGCGCGGTAGCTCATAGCGCTGGCGCACGAAGGACAGACCCTCGGAGCCCTGCAAGGTTTGGCGCCCAGCCGGGAATTTAGCGCCCGACATCGGATCATCGACGGCGTCGTTGAGGCAGACGTCGACGCCCCCGACGGCGTCGGTAAGCAGCACGAAGCCCAAGAGACCCACCTCAGCGTAGTGGTCGACGTTGACATCAGTGAGCTTGTGCACCATCGAAATGAGACCAGCGCGGCCGGCCTCGGTGCTCTCCTTCTCCATTTCCTTTTCGGTGTGGGGCGGCTTCTCACCAGCTGCTTCGGCTTCCGCGTTTTCCTGTTGCAGCTGTTCCATCTTGTCTGCTTTGTGCAGGGCAAAGATGGCGTTGATTTTGGTGTTTCCGAAGTCCTCGTCGTGGACGTAGGTGTCGCGCGGGATGGATACTGCAGTAGCTCGCGAGCCATCGTTGGGGATGCGGATCACCATGATGGTGTCGGTGTTTTCCTCGCCCTCATCCACACCGGCATGCAGGTCCGCCAGCTCCTGCTCGGAAAGCGGATTCCCCTTGGCATCGGTGCGCGAGTCCTTGCCCACGAGCAAGATATCGACCGCGCCGTCGATGCCGTTGTCCTTAAAACCGCCCTGATTGCCGAGTGCCAGATTGGAGGCGGAGGAGATGTCATTTCCCAGCTTGCCCACGGTGAAGTAACCCACGCCGGAGAGCACGAGGACCACGGCGGACAGGAAAGCGACGACGGCCTTGAGCGGCGTCGAACCTCGTTGGGCGGTGGGCGCGGACTGCGAGGGCGCGGCCTGAATATGGCGGGCGGCGCGCGGGGAATTCGGGGAAGTCACGGGACTAGTTTAAGTGAGCACGCTGCAAAACCGTGAAGCAGTGTCGCGGGCGCGTGCGCACACCGGCGTTGGGTACTCTCAAGAGCATCGTGAAGAATTTACAGAAACCCCTGGCCGTGGTCACGGTGACTTTTTCGCCTGGCCGCTACCTCAGCGACTTCCTGGAGTCGCTGCGCTTGGCGACGTCCCTTCCTACCCTCACCGTCCTCGCCGACAATGGCTCAACCGATGGGGTGCCGGAAGCCGCCGCGCGGGAGCATGAGGACGTGGAATTCCTCGATACTGGAGGAAACATCGGCTACGGCGCTGGAATGAATGCCGGCGCACGCTTCGCCCGTGCGCACGGCGTCGATGACGAGTTCTTCCTCATCGCCAACCCGGATGTGACCTTCAGCGAGGGTTCCCTCGATGAGCTGATTGCGTGCGCGCGCCGCCACCCGGATGCCGCGGCGGTAGGCCCGCGCATCGTGGAGCCGGATGGTAGCAACTACCCCTCGGCGCGCGCCGTACCGACGCTGCTCACGGGTATCGGCCACGCGCTGTTCGGAACTATTTGGCCGTCCAATCCGTGGTCGCGCGCCTATCGCGATGACGCCGATATGGACAGCGAGCGCCCGGCAGGTTGGCTCTCCGGATCCTGCCTTCTGGTGCGGTGGGAGGCCTTCGAGCAGATTGGTGGCTTTGATGAGCGCTACTTCATGTATTTGGAGGACGTGGACTTAGGGGACCGCTTCACTCGCGCCGGCTGGCGCAACATCCTGTGCCCGACGGCGGTGATTACCCACGCTAAGGGTCACTCGACGAAAGCGCATCGTGGCGCGATGCTGCGCGCCCACCACGATTCGGCTTACCGCTTCCAAGCGGATAGGCACCCGCACTGGTACCAGGCGCCGCTGCGCGCAGCCTTGTGGTTGGGGCTGCGGGTGCGCGGGCTGATTTTAAGCGCGTGCCGCGACGGCTCCTGAGTCAGGCGCGCCTATACACTAACGGTGACTTATCTGAAAGAGATTAAGGAACGATATGACTGAATCAGCGCCCCAGTGGGGATCGACGGCCGATGCCGTCATTCTGGTGGGAGGTCGCGGCACCCGCCTGCGCCCGCTGACGATTGGCACGCCGAAGCCGATGTTGCCCACGGCCAACTACCCATTCCTCCAGCACCTGCTCGCCCGTATCAAGGAAGCCGGGATTGAGCACGTGGTGCTCTCCACTTCTTATAAGGCGGAGGTCTTTGAGGAGTACTTCGGGGATGGCTCCGATCTGGGCCTGGAAATTGAGTACGTGGTTGAGGAGACCGCGCTGGGTACCGGCGGCGGTATCCGAAACGTCTATGACAAGCTGCGCCAGGACACGGTCATGGTGTTCAACGGCGACGTTTTGTCCGGCATGGATCTCAACGGCATCCTCGATACGCATCATTCCAAGGACGCCGACGTGACGATGCACCTGCTCAACGTCGCTGATCCCCGTGCCTTTGGCTGCGTTCCTACCGATTCCGAGGGCCGAGTAACGGCCTTCTTGGAAAAGACCGAGGATCCGCCGACGAATCAGATCAACGCCGGTTGCTACGTGTTCAAGAAGGACATCATCGAGACGATTCCGGCGGGCCGCGTGGTCTCCGTGGAGCGCGAGACCTTCCCGCAGCTGCTGGAGTCCGGCCGCCTGGTGGTAGGCCACGTGGATAACTCCTACTGGCGCGATATGGGCCGCCCGGATGATTTCGTCCGTGGCTCCTCCGACTTGGTGCGCGGTATCGCGCATTCGCCGTTGCTGGTGGGGCGCACGGGTGAGTCTGTCGTGGATGAGTCCGCGGGTATCGCCGGTGGCGTACTGCTGCTGTCCGGAACGGCCGTGGGCCGCGGTTCCGTGATTGGGGCGGGCTGCCGCTTGGACGGCACAGTGGTCTTCGATGGCGTCACTATCGAGCCGGGCGCCATCATTAACAACTCCATCATTGCCTCGGGCGCGCACATTGGCGCCAACGCGCACATCGACAACTGTGTCATCGGCGAAGGTGCCACCATCGGCGCGCGTTGCGAGCTGCAGGGCGGCATGCGCGTCTTCCCAGGTGTGAGCATTCCGGACGCCGGCGTGCGATTTAGTTCGGATGCTTAAGCTGCTCGGCGCCTCAGCACACAGTGCTGAGGCGTAGCTAGCTGAGGCATAGCCAGGGGATAGGCACAGGTCTTGGCGCTGGGAAGTTATCTTCCCGGCGCCTCTTTTCATGCCGTGACGCATGGTTTTTATGGTGCGAATGAGATCCATGTGTTTTGCCCGACTGGGTGGCGACACGCCGAAGAAACCTTGGAATTGTTCACAGGGTCGGGGGTGGCCACTACATGTAGTACCCCCGATGATCACCCCTTAACTAGGAGATCTGTGACTGATGTGAAAGTTGGGGATGCTGTACAGCGTTTTCGCTGGAGCCCAACAAAAATCTTCCGCGACAGGTTGACGATATTTAGTGATCCGGTGTGAAATGACATCAGTGTAATCAACGGCACGGCGGGCGCGGCACCGAGAAATTGTTTCGGTGTAGGGTCGGTGCCACTGAATCAAGAGAGAAACGACCTCGGAGAAAGGAAGCGGCGTGGACAATACAACGAATAACAGCGCTATTCTCCGTGGCGGTGCTGCTGCAGAGATGTCGCTCGATGAACTCTTTGGTGCCGTCGAGCAGGAGTGGCAAGACCAGGCGCTGTGCGCCCAGACGGACCCGGAAGCCTTCTTCCCGGAAAAGGGAGGATCGACGCGCGAGGCTAAGCGTATTTGCCAGGCCTGTGCAGTGCGGGATGAATGCCTCGAATATGCCTTGGAGCACGATGAGCGTTTTGGAATTTGGGGCGGCTTGTCAGACCGTGAGCGCCGCCGATTAAAGCGTGAGATCGGTTAAGCGCAGCGGATCTAGTAGTGCAGCGTCATCGCTCCCCCTTATCGTTTGGGCCCTCAGACCCAGCGGTGAGGGGGAGCGACGGGTTTTCAGGAGTGGTTTACCAGGTAAAGCGCGGATCGATGTCTCCGGGATCGACGTTCAGGTAATTGGCCACTAGTGCGGTAAGCACGGTCGATAGCAGTTCCTCGCGCTCCTGTGCCGACTGCACGCGCTCCTCAATGGGCATGCGGAAAATGACCAGGCGGGCGCGCGTAGGCTGACCGGCGGAATCCACGCCCGCAGGCACGATGCGCCCTAGTGGAACGGGGCCGTCGGCGATGATCTCATCCGGCATGACCGTCATGTCTACCGACAGGCGCATCCGGGGCACGGTATCAACGGCAAGGTCGAGTCCGGTGAGCTGTTCAGCAAAAGCGTTATGGATGGGGGCGTAGGCCTCGAGCACCGCCATATCGAAGCGCTCGGCGCTGCTGCGATAGCGCGGCGTGTTGTGTGGCAGCAGCGGCCCTCGTGCACCGCGGCCGTGGCGGTGGCGGGCCGGGCGGATATGCGGGCGGGGCGTGCTCATGCGGCTTAGTTTAGGCCGGGCTGAAGGAGGGTTGTGGCGAGGCGCGCCGCGTTGGACTATCTAAATCTCAAGTTAGGGTTTAGACTTGGGCGCGTGACTAGCTCTCGCCATTGCTCCCGCCCCGGCTGCGGCCGTCCCGCCGTGGCGACGTTGACCTATGCCTACGCGCAGCAAACCGCCGTCGTGGGTCCGCTCTCCGAAGAAACCGATCCCCACGCTTGGGACCTGTGCGAAAAGCACAGCGCCCGCATCACCGCCCCGCAAGGTTGGGAGATGGTGCGTGTTGATCGCATCGAGCTTGATGAGGATGATGACCTCACAGCGCTCGCCGAAGCCGTCCGGGAGGCCGGGCGAGTGACCACTGGCTTGGTGGATGATTCCACAGCCGGCTCCGGTGCCGATCCCATTGACTACTCCGCTACCTTCGACGGCGCCGATCCGCGGAACTCGAATCACCCTGTGTTCCGTACACGCCGCGTCCACGACGCCCGCCAGCGCCGCCGCGCACACCTGACGGTGGTGCCGGACGCCGAGTAGCCCGTCGGACGCGGATCACCGCGTCCGACCGGGGTATGCTTGTGGGCTATGCGAACTCGTGAACAGCTCAATGCAGTGATCAAGGCCTATGACGTCCGTGGCGTCGTGGGCGAGGACATCGATGACAGCCTCGTGCGTGATACTGGTGCGGCCTTTGCCGCCATTCTCCGCGGGGAAGGGGAGACCACCGTGGCGGTGGGCCACGATATGCGTCCGTCCTCCCCGCAGCTGGCCGCCGCTTTTGCGGAGGGCGCTGCCGCGCAGGGCCTCAATGTCATCCAGCTCGGCCTGACATCGACTGATGAGCTGTACTTCGCCGCCGGCCACCTCAATTGCGCGGGCGCAATGTTCACCGCCTCCCACAACCCAGCTAAGTACAACGGCATCAAGCTGTGTCGCGCGGGTGCTGTTCCGGTGGGCCAGGAGACCGGCCTGGAGCAGATTAAGGACATGCTGATCGACGGCACCCCGGCCTTCGACGGCGAGCCAGGCACCGTGACTGAGCGCGAGGTGCTCGGTGATTATGCCGCCTTCCTGCGCGGCTTGGTGCCGTTGGAGAATTCTCGCCCGCTCGTCGTCGCAGTGGATGCCGCGAACGGCATGGGCGGCCACACCGTCCCGGCGGTCTTTGAAGGCCTGCCTTTCGACGTGCGTGACCTCTACTTTGAGCTGGACGGCACCTTCCCCAACCACGAGGCGAACCCGCTGGATCCGAAGAATCTGGTGGACCTGCAGAAGTTCACCGTTGAGCAGAAGGCGGACATCGGCCTTGCTTTCGACGGTGATGCCGACCGCTGCTTCGTGGTGGATGAGAAGGGCCAGCCGGTGCCGCCTTCTGCCATCTGTGCGCTGGTGGCGGAGCGCTACCTGGACAAGTTCCCCGGTGCCACCGTCATCCATAACCTGATTACTTCGAAGACGGTTCCGGAGCTCATCGCTGAGAAGGGCGGCAAGGCCGTGCGCACCCGCGTGGGCCACTCCTTCATCAAGGCCCAGATGGCCAAGGAAAAGGCGGTCTTTGGTGGCGAGCACTCCGCTCACTACTACTTCCAGGAGTTCTGGAATGCGGACTCCGGCATGCTCGCGGCCATGCACGTATTGGCGGCCCTGGGTGAGCAGGACAAGCCGTTGAGCGAACTGATGGCGCAGTACTCGCGTTACGAGGCCTCGGGTGAGATTAACTCCACCGTGGAGGATCAGAAGGCTACGACCCAGCGCGTGCTGGATGAGCTGGCGGACAAGATTGAGTCCGTCGACGAGCTCGATGGCGTGACCGTACAGCTGAAGGGCACTGACGCCTGGTTCAACGTCCGCGCCTCCAACACCGAGCCGCTGCTGCGCCTCAACGTTGAGGCCAAGACCGCTGACGAGGTGCAGACCATCGTCGACGAGGTGCTCGCCATCATCCGCGCCTAGTGTGAAGGCACGTGCCTTCACACTAAATCCTTGAAGAAAAACTGCCCTATCTGACGATTTTCCCCGCGTTCATTGCGGCGGGAGCGATAACTTCGTCAGATAGGGCAGTTTTAATTTGGGTCGAGCCGGACTAGCCGCGCGAGTGGTTGACCATCTCTTCCCACTCGACGAACTTCTTGCGCTCGCGGCCCTCGGCCTCACCCAGGGCGCGCTCGGCGGCGTCGAGCTTCTTCCAGCCCTCCCAGGTCAGGTGCTCCAGCCCCTTGGACTCGAAGAGCTCGACGATGTCCTCGTCACGGGAGTGGGAGAGGTTGCCTGCTTCGGCGTCGGCAAGCAGCATGCCGATGGTCTCGGTGGCATCGGACTTGGTGTTGCCGATAAGCCCCACCGGGCCGCGCTTGATCCAGCCGGTGGTGTACAGGCCCGGAACGACCTCACCGTCGAGGTCAACCACGTGGCCGCCGTCGTTGTTGATGACGTTCTTCTGCTCGTTGAAGGGAACACCCTCAATGGCATCGGAGCGGTAGCCCACAGCCAGGTAGACGGCCTGAGCCGGCCACTCGGTGAACTTGCCGGTGCCGGAGACGGAACCATCGCCGTTGAGGGCGGTGCGCTCGGTCTTCACGGCAGTCACCTTGCCGTTTTCGCCGATGAACTCCACCGGCTGCTCGAAGAGGTGGATCTGCAGGGTGTGCGGGGCGTCCTTCGGCTCGCGGATGGCGTAGCCTTCCAGGGTCTGGCACACCAGGTCGCAGGACTTGGCCTCTTCGCGGGCCTTGAGGGAGGCTTCGTCGTAGTCGATATCCTCCGGGTCCACCACCACGTTGATGGTCGGGGAGTGGTCGAGCTCCTTGAGCTCCAGCGGGGTGAACTTGGCCTGAGCCGGGCCGCGGCGGCCGAAGACGCGGACGGTGGTGGCCTGGTTCTTGGCCAGGGACTCGTAGACGTTGTCGGGAATCTCGGTGGATTCCTTGAGTTCATCGCCGGTCTTGGCCAGGATGCGGGCAACGTCGAGCCCGACGTTGCCCACGCCGATCACCGCGACGTCAGTGGCGGAGAGATCCCAGGAGCGCTCAAAGCGCGGGTTGCCGTCGTAGAAGCCGACGAACTCGCCCGCACCGTGGATGCCTTCTAGATCGGAGCCCGGGATGTTCATACCCAAGTCGCCGACTGCGCCGGTGGCGAAGACGATGGCGTCGTAGTACTCCTCGAGCTCGGACACGGTGACATCGCGGCCCACGTTGATGTTAGAAAGGAGGCGAATCTGCTCGGTGTCGAGCACGCGGTGCAGGGAGTTGATGATTCCCTTAATGCGCGGGTGGTCCGGAGCCACGCCGTAGCGGATGAGCCCGAAGGGGGCGGGCATCTGCTCGATGAGATCGATCTGAACGTTGCCGCCGGTCTTCTTCACCAGGATGTCGGAGGCGTAGATGCCGGCTGGGCCGGCGCCGATGACGGCTACTTTCAGGGGCTGCTGGGTCATGATGGCCTTTCGGAATGTTGTGGTAACTAACGAAAGCTTAGGTTTAAAACAAGCGTGGGTTTCATTGAACCGGCTTGTCTGCTGTAGGGCAACTAGGCCTAATTACATTCGGAGAACATTGTGGCATAAACCCAGCGTGCTTTGCATATTCGGAAGAAAATAAAAAAGACCGCTTTGTCTGTTTTGTCTAGACCGGTAGGTTTTCACTATCCGACGAAAGGCAGCAAACATGACCACCGCGACGAAGCGACCACCCCGCGCGAAGAAGCCGGAAGGCCAGTGGAAGATCGATGGCACCGCCCCGCTGAACTCCGACGAGGAGATCAAGCAGGCTGACGACGCCCTCGCCGTGCGCCAGCGCGTTATCGATATCTATTCCAAGCAGGGGTTTTCTTCCATCCCCGCCGAGGATCTCGCTCCCCGTTTCAAGTGGTTGGGCCTGTACACCCAGCGCAACCAGAACCTGGGCGGGGAGATGACCTCCAAGCTCAGCAACACCGAGCTGCAGGATGAATACTTCATGATGCGCGTGCGCTTCGACGGCGGCCGCGCCGATCCCGCCAAGTTGCGCGCCGTAGGAGAGATTTCGCGCGACTATGCGCGCTCCACCGCGGACTTTACGGACCGCCAGAACATCCAGCTGCACTGGATCCAGATTGAGGATGTCCCCGCCATTTGGGAGAAACTGCGCTCTGTTGGTTTGGATACCTTGCTGGGCTGCGGCGACGTCCCCCGTGTCATCCTGGGCTCACCGGTAGCGGGAGTGGCTGCTGACGAAATTATCGACGCCACCCCGGCCATCGAGGAGATCAAGAATGACTACCTCCCGCGCGAGGAGTTCCACAACCTCCCACGCAAGTTTAAGACCGCTATTTCTGGCAACTCCCGGCAGGACGTGACGCACGAAATCCAGGACATCGCTTTTGTTGGCACCGAGCACCTTGAGTACGGGCCGGGCTTCGACTGCTTCGTGGGCGGAGGCCTGTCCACCAACCCGATGCTCTCGCAATCCCTCGGGGCATGGATTCCGCTTGAGCGTGTCCCGGAGGTGTGGGCCGGTGTCGCGCGCATCTTCCGCGATTATGGCTTCCGCCGCAACCGCAACCGCGCGCGCCTGAAGTTCCTCGTGGCGCAGTGGGGCATTGAGAAGTTCCGCAGGGTCCTAGAAGAGGAGTATCTGGACGCGCCGCTTTTCGACGGCCTCCCGCTCCCCATCGCCCCTGGCGACCGCGACCACCTCGGCGTGCACCGCCAGCGGGACGGCAAGTTCTACGTGGGCGTCAAGCCCACCGTGGGGCATGCCACCGGTGAGCAGCTCATCGCCATCGCCGACGTGGCCGAGAAATTCGGAATCAACCGCATCCGCACGACCCCGATGAAGGAGCTTCTCTTCCTCGACGTCGAGGAAGAGGACATCCCCGCCTTGTCCCGCGCCTTGGATGAGACGGGCCTGTACTCCCAGCCCTCGGAGTTCCGCCGCGGCGTCATCTCCTGCACCGGCCTGGAATTTTGTAAGCTCGCCCACGTGACCACCAAGGCCCGCGCCATCGAGCTCGTCGACATCCTGGAAGATACCCTCGGTGACCTCGACGTGCCGCTGTCCATCGCCCTCAACGGCTGCCCCAATGCCTGCGCGCGCTCGCAGGTATCGGACATCGGACTTAAAGGACAGATCGTGACCGATGCCGACGGCAATCGCGTCGAAGGTTTCCAGGTCCACCTAGGCGGTGCTCTCGGCCTGTCCCCGGACTGGGGGCGCAAGCTGCGCGGGCACAAGGTGGTGGCCGATGAAGTCCCCGACTATGTCATCCGCTTGGTCAATAAATACAAGGAGCAGCGCGAGGACGGCGAGCAGTTCCGCCACTGGGTGCTGCGCGCGGACGAGGAGGACTTGCAATGAATTTCCGCCGCAAGCCCAACCCCAACCGCAACCATCCGGCGTACTGCCCCTACTGTGCCGGGACAAACCTATTTCCCGATGAGGAAGATGATTTTGCCTGGAAGTGCGAGGAGTGCCTCCGCATCTTTTCCGTACGCTTCCACGGCCAGGACGATGCCCCAGTAGCGCCCGCGCCGGCGGTCTCCTCCGCGGAGGCGCTGCAGCGCTCTCTCGCTCGCCGCGGCCACTCCACCGCGAAAGCTCACACTTAAGGAAACACACCATGACCGCCCCGACCGCTACCACTGCTTTACTAACCCTGTCACACGGCTCACGCCACCCCGAGGCCGCAGCGAACGTTATGGCTCTGACCCACGCCGCTGGCGAGCTAGCCGGTGCGCCGGCTACCGCCGCACACTTGGAATTCAATGACCCGCCGCTCGATGAGGCGGCGCGCAGCCTAGCAGCGCAAGGGGTACGCGAGGCGGTCGTTGTGCCTTTGCTCTTTACCGAGGGCTACCACCAACGCATCGACGTTCCTGCCGCTTTGGCTCAGGCCTCTGCGGCGTCCGGAGTGCGCCTTCATCAAGCCCGTGGCCTCGGTACCGGCGAGGACATGGCGCGTCTGTTGGCTAAGCGCGTTCCCGAGGGGACAGATACCGTTGTGCTCTATTCTGTCGGCTCCTCCGATGAGCGTGCCAACGCTGACGTCGCGGATCTAGCACGACGCGTCGGTGAGCTCACCGGCTGCACAGCGAAGGTTGCCTATGCCACGCGTGGTGAGCGCGAGCCCGTTGGTTCAGATGGCAATCAGGAGGTCGTCGTGCCACTCTTTGTGAGCCCGGGACTGCTCTTAGATCGCCTCGACGAGGATGCAGGGCACAGGGGCGGGGAGTCCCGGCAGGTTCTCCCTCCGCTGGGTGAGGCACTCGCCGGCATTGTTTCCCACCGTTATGCGGAGGTGGCCCATGCGTAGCCTCATCCTCATCGCGATTGCGGGTGCCGCCGCGCAGCTTGTCGACGGCGGCATCGGCATGGGCTTCGGCGTCACTTCCACCACCATCCTGCTGCTGGCGGGTTTGGGACCGGCGACGGCCTCCGCCGTGGTGCATACCTCGGAGCTAGGCACCACCTTGGTCTCGGGAATCAGCCACTGGCGTTTTGGCAACGTGCATTGGCCCACGGTGCTCAAGCTCGGCGTGCCGGGAGGTTTGTCGGCCTTCATTGGAGCGACGGTTCTGTCTAACCTCTCGCTCGAGGCTGCCGCGCCCGTGACCTCCGCTATTCTCGTGGTCCTCGGCATCAACCTAGTCTGGCGCTTCTCACGCCCACGGATCAGTACATCGCAGGAGACCCGACAGCACTCCACTCCTTTTCTCGCGGGGCTCGGCGTGGTGGGAGGCTTCGTCGATGCTTCGGGCGGCGGTGGCTGGGGCCCGATTTCCACCTCGACGCTCATGGCGGTCGGCCGCGAGCAGCCGCGGCGCATCGTCGGCACCGTCAACACCGCAGAATTCCTCGTCACTTTTGGCGCCACGGCGGGCTTCATCGTTGGCCTCTGGGAGGAGATCGTAGCTAACGCCGCCGCGGTTGTAGCGTTGCTTATCGGCGGGATGATCACCGCACCGATTGCAGCCTGGCTCATCTCCCGCATCAACCCCACGCTCCTTGGAGGCTTCGTGGGCACGGCTATCGTGACGCTCAACATTCCGAAGGCCCTAGGGTGGGCGCTGGCGCATCAGCAGATCCTTCTTCTGCAGGTCGCTGCGCTGGTCCTCGGTGTTGCTCTCACGGTCTGGGCGAACCAGCGCCGGGCCCGGTCTGCACAGAGCTCGGAGGGGGATGCTGCTTCGCAGCAACGCGGTGGCAGTCGTGTCGTTGAAACGACGGAGCCAACTGGCCGCGAGGGCGCCCATGCAGGCAGCTCCGCGGAATCGGAGGAAGAGCGCGTCGGAGTTGAGTAGAACTCGGGGCTAGAGCCCAGCAACCTCACCGATGACGATGACCGCCGGGGGAGCCACCGAGTGCTCCTCCATGGTGGCCCCCAGCTCCGCGAGCTCGCAGCTGAAGGCCCGCTCGCCATCGAGGGAGCCTTCCTGGATGATGCGCACGGGGGTGTGGGGGGAGAGGGAGGCGTCGATCAGCGCAGCGGCGATGGCGGCCGCGTTTTTGACGCCCATGATGACGGACAAGGTAGCCCCGGACTGCGCCAGTGCTGCCCAATCCACCAAGGACTTGGGGTGGCCGGGCGGCAGGTGCCCGGAGACCACAGTGAAGGCATGAACGACGCCGCGGTGCGTCACCGGAGTGCCCGCCAGGGCGGGCACCGCGACCGCCGAGGTCACCCCGGGGACGACCTCCACCGGGATACCCGCTTCGGTAAGCGCCGTGAGCTCCTCGAAGCCACGCCCAAACACATACGGGTCCCCGCCTTTGAGGCGGACCACGCGGCGCCCCTGGCGGGCGTTCTCAACCAGAATCTCGTTGATACGCTCCTGGGCCACTTGGGCGCGGTAGGGGATCTTGGAGACGTCGATAAGCTCCTTGGCATTAATATCGCACAGCTTATCTAGCTGGGCGGTGGGGCCGAGGTGATCGGCCACGACGACATCGGCTTCCTGCAGTGCTCGCATGCCGCGCACGGTGATGAGATCCCACGCGCCAGGGCCGCCGCCAACAAGGACTACCGGATGAATGCTCATGGCCACTCATCCTAGCTATGCTCGGGCCTATGACTTCCTATGACCCCGAAACCGTGGGCTTCTTTGACATCGCCCACGAAGGCGCCCAAGCGCGCGTGGTGGCTGCATCCGTGCCGGAGCTTGCTCGCGTGCTGGGCGGACTCCGTCCGCGAAGCCTCGTCATCCTTGCCGCCGACCAAGTTTCCCGCGCTGCCGCTCACGTTGCTGTGGGCCTAGCTGAGCCCGCTGAAGTCCCCATCATGGTTAGCGAATCGCTGCCGCGCTTTACTGGTGCCCTCGACGTCGTGGTGGTGGCGGGAGATAGCCCATGGGCGGAGCGCGCGCTGCATACCGCTGCGCGCCGGGGTTCCACGACCATTCTCCTCAACGAGATCGAGGACGCACCCGAAGACGCCATCGTCATAGACACTTTGCCCACCGCCGAAGGGATTTCCCCGGTGCGCGTGATTACAGCTGTGCATGCGGTGTACGCGGTGCTGAGCGAAGACCCAGTTCTCGTTTCTCGTCGCGTGGAGGACGTCGCCGATGCCGTGGACCGTGAGCTGGAAGCACTATCCCCGCAACGTGACTCCACGACGAATCCTGGGCGCGCGTTGCGTGAGTTCGTAGAGGGCGGCCGGGTCATCCACAGCAGCGGGCCTGATCCCTATGCGCTGTCAGAAGAGCGCACGCGCGTGCACCTCGACGCGCTTGTTGCCCGCATGGCCGGTGAGCTGTGGGCAGCCCACGGGCTGGGAGGGACCGTTGTTGACGCGGAAGGCTTAGGGCCGATTCTGCAGACAGACCAGACTGACATCTTCTATGACCCGTTTGAAGCGGAAGAGCCTTTGGTACCCTTGAGAGTTGTTTTATGGGGACAGGAAGAGGCGAACCTTCCCCACTCTTTCGCAGCAGCGAGCGCCGATACCTCCTGTGGGGAATTGGCCCGCGCGCTGCAGCTGATTACGCGCAGTTATGCCGCGACCGCCTACGACGTGAAATAGAAACAGAGGAAGTCAATGAAGTTGCTCACCAGCGCTGCCCGCAACTACTCGTGGGGTTCGCGCACGCTGATCCCCACGCTACTCGGCGAGCCGGAAGCTCCTAGCCCGGTGGCCGAACTGTGGTTCGGCGCGCACCCGGCTGATCCCTCGACGGTGGATGGCGAGAAGCTGGATGAGATCATCGCCGCGGATCCGCAAGGACAACTGGGCAAGCGGGTAGCGGAAACGTACGGAGCCGGACTGCCCTTCCTGTTGAAGATCCTGGCTGCCGCCGAGCCGCTGTCGCTGCAGGCGCACCCGTCCAAGCAACAGGCCGAGGAAGGCTTTGCCCGCGAGAACGCGGAGGGTATCGAACTCACGGCGGCCAACCGCAACTACAAGGATGACAACCACAAGCCGGAGCTCATCGTGGCACTCACAGAGTTTTACGCCATGGCGGGCTTCCGCCCCCTCTCGCAGACCCGCAGCCTCTTCGCGGCTTTGGACTGCGAGGAGCTCGCGCACTACGAAGGCATGCTCGATCCGGACCCCGCTGCTGAAGGCGACAGCCTCCGCGCGCTGTTTACCACGTGGATCACTATCCCCAGCGCTAAGCGCAAGGAGCTTATCAGCGCAGTGGTAGCCGCGGGCGAGCGCCTGCGCGAAAGCCAAGCCGGTGAGCCGTGGATGTCTACCGTGATGGGGACCGTGTCGAAGATCAACGAGCAGTACCCGGGGGACATCGGCGTGCTGGGCGCGCTGCTGCTGAACCACATCGTCTTGCAGCCGGGTGAGGCGATCTACCTCGACGCCGGACAGCTGCACGCCTATGTGTCTGGTCTGGGCGTGGAGATCATGGCCAACTCGGACAACGTGCTGCGCGGCGGCCTGACCCCGAAGTTCGTTGACGTCCCTGAACTGGTCAAGGTCCTGACGTATCAGGCGGCAGAGGATCCGCGAGTGGAGCAAGTAGCGCACGCAGATGCAGCTGAAAAGGAAGCAACAGGCAGCATTACGGGCGCCACGGCGTGGGCCTACCCGGTGCCGATTGGGGAATTCTTGCTGGACCGCGTGGAGCTTTCGGGTGCGGACTCCGCCGAGGTAGACAGCGATGGCCCGATGATCCTGCTGTGCACCGCTGGCGCGGCCACGGTGAGCAACGACGAGGGGGAGAGCGTGGACTTTAGCGCTGGCCACGCAGCATGGATTCCAGCCAGCGACCCAGCCGTCACGATCCGTGCCGCGAAGGCCGAAGGCGCGGAGGTATTTGTCGCTCGCGTCTAGAGCTTAAGGTGCACCTTTAGAGGTGCACCTTTAAGGATGCACCGCTGCCGGTTCGGCGGCGGGTTCCATGGGTTTCTCGCCCGGCTTAACGGCGGTGGGGGTTTCTGCGGACGGTTCCTCTGCGGCGGGGACGTCATCCGTTGGGGCTGCCGGGGTGGGGGCCGCATTGGTTCGGTGCGCCTCGGACTCGCGCGCCAGCTCCTCTAGCGCCTCGTTGCCGTGCTGAGCAGACTCGTCCCACTGCTTTTGCTCGGCTTCGGTCGGCTCACGGTGTTCCGTAACGGAGTCAGGCTCGGCCTCAGGCTTCGGGGCTTCTTGGGCGAGCCCGGCCGGCTGCGGGATGAAGGAATCAGAAGCCTTAGGGGAGTCCTCGCCCTGCGGGGATATAGGGGCCTCGGTGGGTTGCTGCTCGGTCAACTGGGGGTTGTGCTCGCGTTCCCCGCGGGATTCCTGTGGGGCCGAATCCTGCGGTGCGGCAGTCTGCGGCTCCAGGGTGGCCGGCGGTGGCGTTGGCTCGGTGTGCTGCGGGGTAGAGCCAGGTGCCACGGATTCGGAGGCCGTGGACGGGTCAGTCGAGGGAGCCGTCGCTGGGGTGGTAGCAACCGGTGCCGGCGGGTTCTGCGGGTTCTGTGCGTTCTGTGTCGCCTGCGGTTGCTGGTTCTGCAGCGAGGAGACGTTATCCGGGCGGTAGACGGCCGTGGGGCCAGCGGGCTCCGTGTTGTTGACAACGGCGTTCGGCGCTAAGTACGGATCCTCTGCCGGCGCAGCAACCGGCGTGTGCGAGTCCTTCGACTGGGTGGTCGTCGGAGAAGCCGTGGTGGTGTAGGAGTGCGTCGCTGATGAGGACGTGGTGGCTGTGCTGGACACCGCGGTGGCGGCCGAGGGCTTAGCCACGACGGATTCGGGTGCGCTCATGCGCCACACCGCGACGCCCACGGCGACGGCACACAGGAGGCCGGCCGCCACGAAGGCGAGGATGCGGCGTGAACTGCTCGTCATGCGGGGCGCTCTCCTAACTGCACAAAGGTCACAAGTCGGTAACAACGATAGCACGAATATAGGGATAGTAAATGGCCTGGGCAATAATCCCTGTTCATAATTCTTTCTACGATGCAGGCAGGTCGGCGTTACGGAGAACTGTGGCGCAGCTGTAATAAACGGGCTCATTGGCCGAAGCCTTGCATAAGGGCGCCTAAAGAATGGTAGAAATTGGATTAGATAGCGGCTTGGCGGTGGGCGCGCCCCACGACGCCACACTGACCCACCGTGGACACAAGAAAATAGACCCCAACATAAACCCCCTATTCGCGTAAAGATGAAGGAGAAACAATGAGCTCATGGGATGAGGACATCTTCGCCGACGAAGTCAACGTCGACTTCTTGGATGAACTGGCAGACCTTGAGGACGAAGAGATCGTTGCCGCGGTCGATGATGCCTGCGCCCTGGCGGTCTCCGGTGAGGATCAGACCGAGGACGAGCAACGCAACGCGCTGGCGGCGGCCACGATCGCCGCGATTTGGGCGGGCGCCCCGTTCAGCGCCGGGGAGGTGGTTGAGGACTACCCATTCATTCGTGATCTGGCCGGTTCCGGGAGCGAGAACCTCAACGAGCACGCCCTCGAGCTGCTCGAAGGCGTCGAGGAGGACTACGACCTCGAGCCCTTCATCGAGGCGCTTTCCTAGTACGCCAGCATGCTGATCAGTATTGAAGGAATCGATGGTGCGGGAAAGAACACCATCACCCAGCGTCTGCGGGAAGAGCTCGACTGCGAGGTCTCGGTCTTAAGCTTCCCGCGCTACGAAGACTCCGTGCACGCGCAGCTCGCGCAGGAAGCGCTCTACGGGCACATGGGAGATCTCACCGATTCGGCCTACGGGATGGCCACGCTCTTTGCCCTAGATCGGTGGGGTGCTAAGGAACAGCTGCTCGCTGCCGCCGAATCCGCAGACTCCTTGCTCATCCTGGATCGCTACGTGGCGTCGAACGCGGCCTACTCCGCCGCAAGGGTGGGCGGGGAGCTCATCGTTGACTGGGTCTACGAGCTCGAATTCGAGCGTTTTGGCCTTCCCGTTCCACAGTTGCAGATCTTCTTGGACACCGACGTCGAAGTCGCCGGCCAACGCGCCGTGGCCCGCGCGGCGGAGGATGAGGGGCGCCATCGCGATCGCTATGAGCGGGATGCGGGGCTGCAGGCCCGCACGGCCGCTGCTTACCGTCGTCTAGCGCAGCAGCAGTGGGCTGGGCAGTGGATCGCCACCGCGGATGCCGATATGATTATCCAAGCTGTCAAGGAGCTTGTAGGAGAACAATAACGTGGCACCAAAAATCTTGGTCGTGGATGATGACCCGGCAATCGCCGAAATGCTCACCATCGTGCTCGAGGCAGAGGGGCTGGAACCAATTGCCGTCAACGATGGTAACGAGGCCATCCCAGCCTTCCGTGAGCACGACCCAGATCTGATCCTGTTGGATCTCATGCTGCCGGGCATGAACGGCGTCGATATTTGCCGTGCCATCCGCACCGAGTCCTCCGTGCCCATCGTCATGCTCACGGCGAAGACGGACACCGTCGACGTGGTCCTCGGCCTCGAATCGGGGGCGGATGACTACATCACCAAGCCCTTCAAGCCCAAGGAACTCATTGCCCGCATCCGTGCGCGCCTGCGCCGGATCGACGGGGGCTCGGGAGAGGTCATCGAGGTAGGGGACCTGCTGATCGACGTTCCCGAGCACACCGTCACCCGCAAGGGCGGCGAAGAAATCTCGTTGACCCCGCTGGAGTTCGACCTCCTTTTGGAAATGGCCCGCAAGCCCGGGCAGGTCCACACCCGTGAGGCGTTGCTCGAATCCGTTTGGGGTTACCGCCATGCCTCGGATACTCGCCTCGTCAACGTGCACGTTCAGCGCTTGCGCGCCAAGATTGAGCACGATCCGGAGGATCCCCACATCGTCCTCACCGTGCGCGGTGTGGGGTACAAGACTGGAAAATCCGCCGAGTAAAGGACTGCCGCTATTTTTGGTTGGTTAGGGCGAGCCCGGGATGGCATCGTCGAGCGCTGGCGTACGTCCCTGCAGACACGCGTGCTGGGCATGATGCTGGTGGCCTCCACGGTGGTCATGATCATCCTGGCCTACGCTCTGGTGTCGGTGCTCACGCAGCAGCTGGTGAGCCAGAAAGAGGACACCGCGCTGCAAGAGCTTGACCGCGCCCGCGTAGCCGTGGAGCAACAGATTGATGCGACAGGAACGGCTAACTCAACGCAGGTGCGCATCAACTCCGCACGCGCCGCACTGGGGCAGATGTCGGCACAGCAACCCGATGCCCAGGCCGTGTACGAACCGGTTATCCTCGTGGAAAACTCCGACGGCACGGCCACCACCTCGCCGGAGGGCTACCGCATCCCCGATGGCATGCGCGAGCTCGTCGGTCAGGGCCAAGTCGTGCAGCAGTACGCCACGGTGGATCAGCAATCGGGGGCTGCCTACAACGCGCTGATGGTGGGCACCCCCATTGAAAGTGATATCCCGAATACCCAGGTCTACCTCGTGCTCTCCATGGAGTCTGAGGAATCGACGATGGCGCTCATGCGCGGTCTGCTCTCCGCTGCTGGAGTGGTCGTCGTGGTCCTCCTCGTGGGCATCGCGTGGCTGGCTACCCAGCAGGTGATCGTGCCGATTCGCTCTGCTTCCCGCATCGCGCAGCGCTTTGCCGCCGGCCACCTGCGTGAGCGCATGGTGGTCAACTCGGATGATGAGATGGGCCGCCTTGCCTCTTCCTTCAACGACATGGCGGATAAGCTCTCCAAGCAAATCACCCAACTGGAGGAGTATGGCGATCTCCAACGGCAGTTCACCTCCGACGTGTCCCACGAGTTGCGCACGCCACTGACCACGGTGCGCATGGCGGCGGATGTCATCGCGGCGGACGCGGATGAGTTCAACCCTTATACCAAGCGCTCGGCGGAGCTGCTTATCAAGGAACTGGATCGCTTCGAGGACTTGCTCGCGGATCTGCTGGAGATCTCTCGCCACGATGCGGGCGTGGCGGATCTGTCCACGGCCTCCATCGATATTCGCTCCTGCGTAGACTCCGCACTGAGCCAGGTTGAACACCTCGCCGCCGAGCTCGGTGTGGAGGTCATCGTGCATGTTCCGGAGGAACCCGTGGCCGTCGAATGCGATTCACGGCGTGTCGAGCGCATCCTGCGCAACCTGCTCGCGAACGCCATTGATCACTCTGAAGGCAAACCCGTCACCGTGGATATCGGGGCGACGGAGGACGCCGTCGGCATCGCTGTCACCGACTCCGGTGTCGGCCTCAAGGAGGGCCAGGAGGAGTTGGTGTTCAACCGCTTCTGGCGCGCGGATTCTTCCCGTAAACGCCATTCTGGCGGAACCGGTCTGGGCCTTGCCATCGCCCGCGAGGATGCGGTGCTGCACGGCGGTACGTTGGACGCTATTGGCTACTTCGGCGTGGGCTCGCGCTTCCGGCTGATCCTGCCGCGCACACCAGGCCAGACGGTTGAGTCTGAGCCCATCGCTCTGGAGGTGCCGGGCGCCCCGGAGCAGGTCGAGGCAGAAGAACAATCCGCGCTCGAGGTGACCTCGGAGCCGGGCATGCCTGTGTTTAAAGGTGAGTCGGACACAGGAATCGTGTGGCCTTCAGAGCGCGAATCCCGTGGCGTGGACACGCCTTTCAATCACAACACCGTTCCTGATTTCGAGGAGGAGGCCCAGCGATGATGCCGGCCCGCCGCCCACTCGCAGTGTTCAGCTGCGTTGCGCTCATAGCCCTCGTCGGGTGCTCGACCTTGCCGAACAACACGGATCCGCAAGTGATCGGGACTTTCGAACCGCATGACCGGGCAGACGATGCTGTCGTCGAACCGCGTACAGATAGCGAGCCTGATCTCCTCGTGCGTGACTTCTATTCGGCGGTGGCGATTCCCACCGGTAACTACGCCGCCGCCCGCACCTTCCTTTCGACGAATATAGCTAATTCCTGGGACCCCACGGATACCGTTCTGGTGGTGGATTCCATCGATCTCGTGACGTCCAATATGGAAGACGGCGACCTGGAATACTCGGTCCGCGGCAATATTATTGGCCGTTTGGCCAATGGCGGGGCTTATGTCCCCGATAATTCGCGCATCGAAGCAACCGTCCGACTGCGCCAGTTCAATGGGCAATGGCGCATCACGGATTTGCCCACTGGTGCTGTGATTGAGCGCACCGAACTGCGCAACCGCTACCGGCCGCAGTCGCTGTACTTTTTCGATACAACCCAACGCCTGCTGGTGGCGGACCGTCGTTGGCTTTATTCGGGTAAGGAGTCCATCGCCTCGGAGCTGGTGACCCTCTTGCTGCAGGGGCCGTCCTCCGATATCGCGCCGGCGACGTCCACCCTGATCCCCAAGGATGCTACCTTCTTGGGAATTAACGATGGCGTCTACGAGTTCAGCGGGATGGCAGGAATGACCCAGGAAGAGCGCCTCAAGTTCGCCGCCCAGTTGGTCTGGACCCTCAACAATGCTGAGATCACGAACTCAGTGCGCGCCACGATCGATGGCAGTCCGCTTGTCGACGGCATGGAGGAGATGACCATCGATGACTTTGCCGAGTTCAACCCAGAGGTGGCTGCACAGGCCGTGCCTAAGCTCTACGCGGTCAATGACGGCTCTCTCCTCGAGGTTAAAGGTGAAGGCAGCACAGAGGTGCAGGGAATGGCCGGGCAGATTCACGATATCCAGTCCGCGGACGTCTCCGATGAGGGCATGGTCGCCGCAGTACGCAAGCGCTCTGAGAAGGAGTCACAGCTGGCGATGGGCGAGCTCGGCCACGAGCTCAAAGATTCGGTCAAGGGCGAAACTTTAGCCCGCCCCACCTTCGAGGTGGGAGGCCAGGTGGCGTGGACCGTCGTCGACGGCAAGCACGTGGTCCGCGTGACACGCTCGCCAGCCACGGGCGAGCTGAGCACCGCGGAGGTAGACACCTCAGCATTAGAGAACGTGGAGGGCGAAATCTCCGTCATCCGGCTGTCCCTGACGGGAGCGCGTATCGCCATGATTATCGATGGCAGCATTTATACCGGTGTGGTTGCCCGTGCGACGTCGGGAGAACGGCGCATCGTCAACGTTCACCAGGTGGGCCCAGAGCTGGCCGGCTCTGCTTTGTCGGTGGAGTGGCAGACAGACGGGGCCCTGCTTGTGGGTACCTCGGCGTCGAGCTCGCCGGTGTGGCGCATCGAGCAAGACGGATCGTCGGCCACCACACTGCCCACCGGAAATATCACCGCACCCGTGGTCGCGGTGGCCTCTTCGCCGTCGACGCTTTATGTCACCGATGCGCATGCGCTGCTGCAACTTCCCGCGGGCGGATCCGAGCGTTCTTATTGGCGCGAGGTGGAGGGCCTGCAGGGAGTGCGTTCCTCTCCGATTATCGCGCGCTAGAGGACAGCTCAGGAGTCAGGCTAGAGTTGGGCGCATGCCGAAACATCGGGGGATAGGTGAGGCCACCGCCGCGCTCATGGAGCTGTTCCTGCCGCGCCCGTGCGCTGGGTGCGGGGGTGAGACCTCTGCGGGTGGCGTGCTGTGCGCTGCCTGCCAGCACCACCTGCGCCAGATTCCGCGCCGCGTGGAACGTCCGCAGCCATTAGGGTTTCCGGCGTGGGCGCTCGGACCGTATTCCGATACCCGCCGCGGGGTCATCATCGCGATGAAGGAACGCGGACACCAGGCGGTGCGCGCGCACTTGGGCGCGGTGCTTGCCGCTGGCATCGACTACCTGCGCGCCCGCGGCGACATTCCGGAGACCGCGCTGTTGGTGCCCGCCCCGACACGGGCGTCGTCGGCCCGCAAGCGTGGTGGTGATCCGGTGACCGCGCTGTGCCAGGCGGCGTCTGCTCGGCTTCCTGGTTGGGACGTGGTTAATGCCTTGATGACGGCCGAAGGCAGTGCGGATCAGTCGCAGCTCAACGCCGCGGAGCGCACAGACAATATGCGCAGTGCCGTGCGGTTGCTGCCGGCCGCCCGTAGGTTGGCGGGGCGCAGCGTGCTGCTTGTCGACGACGTCATCACGACCGGCGCGACACTCCGCGCCAGCGCAGCTCGCGTGTGGGCCGTCGGGGGTGACGTGGCGGGGGCGATTGCCCTGGCAGACGCGTAGGGTGGAGCGACATCAAGCGTCTGTAGAGGGGGCCAGTAAACCCGTTGGTTATGACCAGTGGTAGCATGAGGGGTGTCACAGGGAAGCGGACACTAAGCCCCGAATCACAGGCTTGAATGAGGTCCGCAGAATGTGCAGTCATTCAGTCCCCACGAGTAAAGGGAGGCATTACATGTCCCAGCAGACCAACGCTCAGGTCACCATCACCGGTCGTAACGTGGAGGTTCCGGAGCACTTCCAGGAACGTGTCACTGAAAAGCTAGCCAAGATCGAGCGCCTCGATCCGACCCTGACCTTCTTCCACGTGGAGCTGCAGCACGAGCCGAACCCGCGCCGCGAGTCTGAGGCAGAGCGCCTGCAGATTACCGCTACCGGCAAGGGGCACATCGCCCGCGCTGAGGCTAAGGAAGATTCGTTCTACGCGGCACTCGAGACCGCTCTGGGCAAGATGGAGCGCTCCCTGCGCAAGGTAAAGGTGCGCCGCGAGAACGTGAAGTCCGGCCACCGCGCTCAGAAGGGTACCGGTCAGATTGCTGCCGAGCTGGTCGCCGAGGCTGAAGCGGCTAAGCCGGGTAAGGAAGAACGCTACATCGATCCGTACGCAGAGACGGTCGAGGACGTTCGCCCGGGCCAGGTTGTGCGCTTCAAGGAGCACCCGGCTACCCCGATGTCCGTGGATGATGCACTCAGCGAGATGGAGCTGGTCGGCCACGACTTCTACCTCTTCATCAACGAGGAGAACAACAAGCCGTCCGTGGTCTACCGCCGCCACGCCTTCGACTACGGCCTTATCTCCCTGACGGACGCTTAAGGGCTAAGCGTCCTAAGGGCTAAGTATTAAGCCCTTCGGGAAAATTATCCCGGCTACAACACGTTTCCCCGCGCTGCACATGCAGCGCGGGGAAACGTGTTTTCGTTTATCGCGACGCGGCTATATTCCGAATTGGCTGGACAGGTGCACTTCGGCCTCAGCTAGCTTTTGCAGTGGCAGCATGAGCAAGGCCACTGGGGCGAACAGAATCAGATCCAGTCCGAAGTTTTCGGTGGGATGCGACCCTGGGCGGTGCGAAGTGGCGATGGCATCCATGGTTCCGGTCATGATCGCGTCATAGGTCCACATGGCGCTACCACCGCGCGGTGCTTCGGAGTCATCAGCCACGGCGGCGGGTGCGGCTATGGTGCTCAACGCTAGGGCTGCGGAGGTAGCGGTAGCTACGGCAATCTTGGAGAACTGCATAGTCATTCCTGTTCTGTCTCGTTCTGCGTCCGGGTGAGTAGGGGACTGCGGGTTGGGGACGTGGGCGCTCTTGTTGTTCCCTTATATAAACCTTCGTTGTGAGGCGCGTAACTGTTAGCAGTTGGCTGCGGCGCACAGCTCTTTGGACGACTAGCTCTTTGGTTCTGAGAAAACACAGGATGGGTGCACGAGTGGGCGCGGGTTAAGTATCGGATTTTGCGTTTTGGGTTGGGTGGCGAATCGATACGGAAAAGCTAGTGAGTACAATGGCGACGAGTTAACTTTATTGTCGCGACCAGAAGGACTATCTAGACGTGTTTGGACTTTCCAAGCTGCTCCGTGCCGGTGAGGGGCGCACCGTCAAGCGCCTGGCTAAAATTGCTGATGATGTTATTGCCCTAGAAGATAAATTCGCGGCGCTGTCGGACGACGAGCTTAAGGCTAAGACAGACGAGTTTAAGAAGCGTCTGGCGGATGGCGAAAAGATGAATGACATGCTTCTCGAAGCATTCGCCACCGTGCGTGAAGCCGCCTGGCGCGTGCTCGACCAGAAGCACTACAAGGTGCAGATCATGGGCGGTGCCGCCCTGCACTTTGGCAACGTTGCCGAGATGCGCACTGGTGAGGGTAAAACCCTGACCTCACTGCTGCCGGCCTACCTCAACGCCCTCGAAGGCAAGGGCGTCCACATCGTGACCGTCAACGACTACCTGGCTAAGCGTGACGCCGAGATGATGGGCCGTGTGCACCGCTGGCTGGGACTGTCCGTCGGCGTCATCCTCTCCGAGATGCGCCCTGCAGAGCGCAAGGAAGCCTATGCCTGCGACGTCACGTATGGCACGAACAACGAGCTGGGCTTTGACTACCTGCGCGACAACATGGTCCGCTCACTCGATGAAACCGTCCAGCGCGGCCACAACTACTGCATCGTGGATGAGGTTGACTCCATTCTGATCGATGAGGCGCGTACCCCGCTCATCATTTCCGGCCCGGTCGATGGGTCCTCTCAATTCTACGGAGTCTTTTCCAAGCTGGCCCCGAAGATGCGCGAGGGCATCCACTACGAGGTGGACCACAAGAAGCGCACCATTGGTGTGCTTGAGGAAGGCGTGGAATTCGTCGAAGACCAGCTGGGCATTGAAAACCTCTACGCACCTGAGCACTCCCAGCTGGTGTCCTACCTCAATAACGCGCTGAAGGCGAAGGAGCTCTTCACCCGCGATAAGGACTACATCGTCCGCAACGGCGAGGTCCTCATCGTGGATGGATTCACCGGCCGCGTGCTGGCTGGTCGCCGTTACAACGAAGGTATGCACCAGGCCATTGAGGCGAAGGAAGAGGTGGAGATCAAGAACGAGAACCAGACGCTGGCGACCGTTACCCTCCAGAACTACTTCCGCCTTTACGACAAGATTTCTGGCATGACCGGTACCGCAGAAACTGAGGCGGCCGAGCTGCACTCCATTTACGGTCTCGACGTGGTGCCGATTCCGACCAACAAGCCGAACCAGCGTACCGACCACTCCGACCGCATCTACAAGACCCAGGAAGCGAAGTTCGCTGCGGTGGTCGATGACATCGAGGAGCACGTGGCTGCCGGTCAGCCGGTGCTCGTTGGTACCACCTCCGTGGAACGCTCCGAGTACCTCTCCCAGCTGCTGAGCAAGCGCGGCGTCAAGCACTCGGTGCTCAACGCCAAGCACCACGAGGAAGAGGGCCAGATCGTCGCCCGTGCTGGCCGCCCTGGCACCGTCACCGTGGCCACCAACATGGCCGGCCGTGGTACCGATATCGTGCTCGGTGGCAACCCCGAGGTCATCCTGGATGAGAAGCTGCGGGACCGCGGCCTCGATCCCTTCGAGGACGAGGAGAAGTACCAGGAAGCCTGGGACGCTGAGATCGAGCAGGAGAGGGAACGCTCCAAGAAGAAGGGCGATGAGGTCCGTGAGGCCGGCGGCCTGTACGTGCTGGGCACCGAGCGCCACGAGTCGCGCCGTATTGATAACCAGCTGCGTGGCCGTTCCGGACGTCAGGGTGACCCGGGAGAGACCCGCTTCTACCTGTCCATGCGCGATGAGCTCATGGTGCGCTTCGTGGGCCAGTCCATGGAGAACATGATGAACCGCCTCAACGTGCCGGATGACGTGCCGATTGAGGCCAAGATGGTGTCGAACTCTATCAAGGGTGCGCAGGCACAGGTGGAGAACCAGAACTTCGAGATGCGTAAGAACGTGCTCAAGTACGACGAGGTTCTTAACGAGCAGCGCAAGGTGGTGTACGCCACCCGCCACGACATCCTTGAGGCCAACGACATCAAGGACAACATCCGGACGATGATCAATGACACCGTGTCCGCCTACGTGGCAGGGGCTACTGCTACCGGTTACGTGGAGGACTGGAATCTCGATGAGCTGTGGAATGCGCTGGAGTCCCTGTACGGGCCGACCATGACGCATGAGGAGCTCGTTGACGGCACCGAATACGGCGCCGCCGGCGAACTATCTGCGGAGCAGCTGCGGGATGCCCTCCTGGCTGATGCCAACTCCGAGTACGACAAGCTCGAAGATGCTGTGACTGCCATCGGCGGTGAGAACCAGATGCGCAATACCGAGCGCATGATCATTCTGCCGATCATCGACCAGAAGTGGCGCGAGCACCTTTATGAAATGGATTACCTCAAGGAAGGTATTGGCCTGCGTGCTATGGCGCAGCGCGATCCCCTGGTGGAATACCAGAAGGAGGGCGGCGACATGTTTAACGCCATGAATGACGCAGTGAAGGAAGAAACCGTCCGCCAGCTGTTCATGTTGCGCAAGCAGTTCAAGGCCCAAGAAGAGGCGAGCGCAGCGGGTGAAGCAAACGCGGAAGCGGAAGCTTAATCTGCCGCGGCTTGAAACTGCGCTGACGCGCGGGCGCTAGAAAGCGCGGAAAGTGATGAGGCGCCGTGTGGGAAGAACTCCCCACGGCGCCTTTTTATTGGAAGCAGTTAGGTATATACTGTCAAATTATTAATTGTTCTGCTTCGGAAGGTTGAGTTAGTATGCGCCGCTTGTCTCTGCGAGTAGGTCTCTCCGTGTTCGCATCTGCCACCCTGTTGGGCGGCGGCGCAGCTGCGTCAGCTATCGAGCTTGCTCCCGAGGAGCAGTGCCAGCTCTCTTCCGTCTTGAGCTCGCAGGACGATGAGTCCTCCAAGGACGCCGTGCTCAGCTCCCAGGACACCGTGGCCACTCAGTGCGGCGCTGCGTCTGCTCCGGAAACCTCCGAGGAAGCTGCAAAGAACCTGCCTGTGGTCGGAGCCACCATGTTTGGCGGTATCAGCTTGGCTCTGGTGAGTGCGTCCGCGGCGTTCGCCGGCATCGATTGGACGCCCATCTTGATCAAGCTCGGTTCGCTTTTTTAATCTCCCGCAGTTTCCAGCCAAGGTTGTCCCTTGGCTTCTTGTTTAGCCTCCCGTAGCCTGCCGGTCGCCTCCAGCGATACTGGGGCTGGGGCCGACTGAGAGTAACCGGAAGGAACGTATGTGCCGCCCGGCTGCGGAGCCGGTGAAAGCACGCTGGTGCGAACCTATCAGCACTGAACCGAAGAACTCGCCGTTTGCGCGCGCATGCAAGCTGGTGAGCGCCATGCCCCCGCGGAGCTCTGCCGCTGCATGGGCCTTCCGCCACGCGCGTACATGGGTGATGATTTCTGGAGCAAAGCGCGGGTTGTTGAGATGGCTCATCGGCCGCAAAGCGGCGGCAACTTCTAAAACAATGACGACGAGTCCGTGGATCTCGTCACGTGTGGCGAGGTCACCAGCAGTGGGCTCGCGCTCATAGCGGATACGCTGTGGAGCAACATAGAGCTGCAGATGGCTCATGCCGGGGATGGGGGTGTACATGTGGAATCCGGTCCTTATCCGCGACGAGCAGCGCGGAGAAAGGCGTTCGGGCAGGAGAAGGCGAGCGGAGGAAAGGAAGCTGGACGCACGTTCATTGTGCCACGCTGGCGGCATCCTCGGCTAGAAGGCGCTGCGCCTTGGCCTGTGGGAGCAGGCGAGCGGTATGTTCGCTATACTTTCGGACGATAAACACAGCTCAATGCGAAGGGTAGATAATATGCGTGGACTCATCGTCGATTTTGTAGGCGTGCTTGACGGCACCGAAGAAGACGTCAAGCGCTGGCGGGAGCTGTTCGCCGCCGCGAAATCCAACGGAGTCGCCACCGCTATTCTCTCTAACGATCCGGGCGGCCCAGGCGCGGAGCACATTCGCGAGTGGGAATACCGCGGCATCGTTGATGCCGTCGTGCTTTCCGGCGAGGTCGGTGCGGAGAAGCCGGATCGTGCCGCCTTCCAGGCTGCAGCGGACGCTATCGACCTGCCGATTAATGACTGCGTCATGGTAGATGATTCCATCGTCAACGTCCGCGCCGCGGTGGAAAATGGCATGGTGGGCATGCTCTACACGGTCTTTGACCGCACCAGCGTGGAAGTCCAGGCAGTCTTCGACATTGAAGGTGAGTTCTAAGTGTCGAAGGATGTGCGCGTCTTCCTGCCAGCCACTTTTGCCATGCTGACAGAGCTGGAAGAAACCGGCCAGCTTGCCGCCCGCAGCGGCTGGGGATTTACAGTAACCCCGGCGCTGCGCGAGTTTTACACGGAGGGCGACGAAGAAGAGATCGAATACTCTGCCTTCCTCGAGGCTTCCATGGCCTCCCTGCGGCTCTTGGCCATCGGCGATGAGGACAAGTTCCCGCACCGCCGAGTCGTCATTTCCGTCGACGTGGACGAGTCCGTAGTGACCCCGAAGCCGGACATGGGTGAACCAGTCGTGGCGCTCAACCCGGCCACTATCACGAAGGACAATCTGCAAGCTATCCACGTGGACATCGAGGAATCCGAGGCTGCCACCGCCAAGGCTATCGCCGCCATCGACAATGCTGACCTCGGCGACGAAGACGCCGAACTCGCCGTCGGTGATGCCCTAGATAACTTCATGGCTTTCTATGATCCCACCGAGCTGCCCATCCTCGTAGAGCTGCTCTAGAATTCACCAGCGTTAACAGCCCTAACGCGAATGGTGGTGCTACTCTAAGCCCTTATTGCCATTGCTTGAGAAAAGGAGCACCATCATGAAGGCAACTCGCCTTGCTAGCCTTATCACCGCTGCAGCCCTGAGCGTCACAACCCTCGTTTCAGCACCAATTGCCGGGGCAGAGGAAGCAGTAGCGCCGGCAGCGCAGAAAAATCAGACCGCGCAGGGGAGCTCTGCTCAGGAAGCGGCTCCCAGCGAACCTGACCCCAACAATCCGGACCCCAACATGGCCGTGATGCCTAAGACTCCGTGGCTGCGCATCGTTGAGGGCTCCTCGCAAGGACCGATGGGGGTTATCGTCGCCATTCTCTTCGGAATTATCAGCATCGGCTTCGCTGTGTACAAGGAGTTCGGTGATTACCTGCCCAAGTTGGGCTAAATGCTGATAGTCTGCTGGAGTAAAACTCAGCTCGATCGAAAGGTCCCCTCAGCATGACTTCCTCTCGTCTTCGCCGCGTAGTTGCTACCTCCACCTTGTCCGTCGCACTTGTTGCTGGCGGAATCGCTGCCCCCACTGCGGGTGCGGTGACCACCTCCATCAAGAATGACAAGTGCACCATCACGTTGAGCGAGGACGAAGCCAGCGACCTCAAGAACGCGGAGTCCAAGGACAACGACGTCGACAGCAGCCTGCTGAAGGATGGCCTTAAGATTTCGCCCAAGGACGCGGAGAAGCGTGCTCGCGACGTAGAGAACCAATCGGACGAGCTCTACCGTGCTCTGGCTGGCTATGAGGCAGAGGTCGAGCTCGGTGACGAGGACGCCGTCAAGCGCGCTAAGAACAACATCAAGGTAGCCGAGACTTTCCGCGACATCGCGCCGGAGTACGTCAAGGCTCTCGATGCGTGTGCCAAGAAGGAAGAGTTCAACAAGAAGGCACCGAGCGGTGATAACACCTCCTCCAACATCGACAAGGGTGGCGCCATCATCCTCGGTGTATCCGGCGCCCTGACGGTGTTCTTTATGGCTCTCCGCGCTGCCAGCCCCTTCCTGAAGACCGTCCTGCCGCCGCAGCTGGCGGCTATGCTTCCGGCCTAAGCTTGAGGGCTTAAGGCCTAAGCCCAATCGACGTTGGTGCGCAGGGAGGCCAAAAGGCCCCGCACTGCGTCGCGACGGCGCGCAGAAGCAGTGCCTTCCTCGATGTTTAAGTCCAGGCCGCACTCAGGGTCCGCGGGCGGCCCAGCATGCGTGCAGCCGCGCGGGCAGTCCTCGATGGCTTCGGCCAGATCATCGAAGACCTCGATGACGTTCTCCGCGTCAATGTGGGCTAAGCCAAAGGAGCGGATGCCGGGGGTATCAATGATCCACCCGCCATTCGGCGTGCTTCCTTCCGCCGGCAGGCGCAATGCCACCGACTGCGTCGAGGTGTGGCGGCCCTTGCCCACGGCGGAAACCTCGCCGGTCTCTCGGTTGGCGTCCGGGACAAGCCGGTTCACCAGGGTGGACTTTCCCACGCCCGAGTGGCCTATGAGGGCCGTGACATGTCCATCAATTGCGGCACAGACCTGCTCCAGCCCATCGTCGACGCCGGCCTCCACCACCGTGACATCCAAGTCCGCAAACTCTTGGGCAAACGGAGTGGGGTCGGTGAGGTCGGTCTTCGTTAGACATAGGACCGGCTGGATATTGCCGGCAAAGGCCGCGATGAGGGCACGCTCCACGAATCCAGAACGCGGCGGGGGATCCGCCACGGCGCTGACGATGAGCAGGCGGTCCGCATTCGCCACCACGATGCGCTCATAAGGATCCGTGTCATCCGCGGTGCGTCGGAGGACGGAGCGGCGTTCCTCGAGCTTCACGATGCGCGCGAGGGTGTCTTTCTTACCCGAGGTATCGCCCACGACGCCGACCCGATCACCGACTTCGACGGGTGTGCGGCCCATCTCGCGGGCACGCATGGCCGTGACGACCGGGCCATCGTTATCTAGAGCGACTCCCCAACGGCCGCGATCCTTGGTGATGACCATGCCGAACTTGGCATCCTTGTGCTTTGGGCGGTCCTTCGTGCGCGGGCGCGAGCCTTTGCCGGGCCGGATGCGGACATCGGATTCGTCATAGCTGCTTGCGCGCCTAGCCACGGATCATGGCCTCCCACATCCCGGCGAAGCCGGGCAGAGTCTTGGACGTGGTATCGATGTCCTCGACCTCGACCCCTTCGACTGCCAGGCCGATGATGGCGCCGGCGGTGGCCATGCGGTGGTCGGCGTAGGAGTGCCATACCCCGCCGTGGAGTGGGGCAGGGGTGATGCGGAGGCCGTCGTCAAGCTCGGTGACGTTGCCTCCCAAGCCGTTGATCTCGGTAGCGAGGGCCGCCAGACGGTCCGTCTCGTGACCGCGCAGGTGCGCGATGCCGGTCAACGTCGAAGGCGTGGAGGCCAGCGCGCACAGCGCAGCCACGGTCGGGGTGAGTTCACCGATATCGCCCATGTCGAGATCGATACCGCGCAGGCCTGCTAGACCCTCCTCTGGGCCGGTGACCTTCAAGTAGGGATCCTGGTGAGGTGCCTGCGGGACGTACTCAACCTGAGCTCCCATCTGTTCCAGGATGCCGCGGAAAGCATCACCCGGCTGGTCCGTTTCCTCCGGCCAGTTCGGGATGCTCACGCTTCCGCCACAGGTGGCAGCAGCGGCAAGGAAAGGAGTGGCGTTGGAGAGGTCCGGCTCGATATACCACTCGCGGCCTTCAATCTTTCCAGGGCGCACGACCCAATTATCTTCGCCCGCGACCACATGCACGCCGGCATCACGCAGCATGCCGATGGTCAACAGGATGTGGGGCTGGGAAGGTACGGTGCCGCCTTCGTGGCGCACGCTGAGCCCGTAGCGGTAGCGCGCACCGGCCAGGAGCAGGCCAGAGACGAACTGTGAGGAAGCGGAAGCGTCAATGGTGACCTCGGCGCCCTCTGGGACACCATGGGGCGTGATGGTCAGCGGCAGGCTATCGCCCTTGACGTCAACGCCCAGCTCACGCAGGGCCTTCGTCATGGTGGACATGGGGCGCTTGCGCGCATACGGGTCGCCATCGATGATGACGGGGCCATCCGCCAACGCGGCTACCGGTGGCAAGAAGCGCATAATCGTGCCGGCCAGGCCGCAATCGACGGTCGCCCCATGCAGCTGGCCCGGGGTCACACGCAGGTGCGGGCCCCAGTCGGAGATACCTACGCCCATGGCCATCAGAGCTTCTTTCATCAGGTCAGTATCGCGGGAGATCAGTGGGTTGTAGATGATAGAGGGGGAGTCAGCCAGCGCGGCGAGGATGAGGGCGCGGTTGGTCATCGACTTCGATCCGGGGACTTCTTGAGTCCAGGACAGCGGGCCGGTGGGTTGGGGAGCACTCCAGTAAGCAGACATGTAGTCCATAATAAAGGGCATGTGCGGAAGATTTGTTCTGTTCACCGAGTCCCTACTGGAGGAAGTCGGAGCGTGGGAGTCCATTACGGAAGTTTATGCGCCGGAAGGCCTGCCGCCAGCACGCTATAACATTGCTCCGACCCAGCCCATCGCCATCGTGCGGGTTGCGGAGGAGACCGCCCGTGTGGAGCCAGCGCGCTGGGGACTTATCCCGCATTGGAAGAAAGACCTCGACGGCCCGCCCCTGTTTAATGCCCGCGCGGAGACTGTGGCGCAGAAACCTTCCTTCCGTGATGCCTTCAAAGCACAGCGCTGCGTCATCCCGCTGGATGGCTACTATGAGTGGAAAGCCGGGGAAGATAAGAAGGCCAAGAAACAGCCCTACTATGTGACCGGACCCGATGGCCTGCTGTGGGCGGCTGGTTTGTGGGCCACGGGGATGGAGAGGCTCTCGGCCACGATGGTGACTACGGACGCCACGGAGGAGATGGCGTGGCTGCATCACCGCCTGCCCAAGTTTCTGACTACAGATGAGATCGCACCTTGGCTGGCGGGGGAGGCGCTTCTGGAGCCGAGTGCCGTGCGGGGCTTTCAGGCACGCCCCGCGGACCCGGCGGTGGGCAATGTGCGCAACGACTACGCGGAGCTTATCGACGAACCACCGGCCGCCACCCTCTTCTAGTACGCGAGCTCTAGTCGGCAGAACTAGTCGGCGAGCACGTCGGCGAAGGAGAGCTCCAGGACGCGGGGGAGATCTTCCGGGTTCATCTCGATGTCGAGGCCACGCTTGCCGCCGGAGAAAAAAATGGTGTCGAAGAGTAGCGCCGTCTCGTCAACAACGGTGGGCAGGACATGCTTGTGCCCTAACGGGGAGATGCCGCCGGGGATGTAGCCGGAGGACTTGGAGGCGTCGGCAGGCGCGGCCATTGTGGCCTTGGACGCACCGAAAGCGGCGGCGGCCTTCTTGAGGCTGAGCTGGTGGGTGACCGGAAGGACGCAGACGGCGAGTTGGCGCTTGGGGCCTTTGCCGGCGCTCAGATCAATGACGAGGGTTTTGAAGATGCGCTCAGGAGCAACATCGAGGGCCGCAGCGGCTGCCTCGCCGAAGTTTTCGCGACCGCCCTCAAAGGTGGAGACGTGGTGGTCAATACCTGCCTCTTCGAGGAGTTTGAGGGCGGGGGTAGCGGCACGCGGGGTCTTCTTGGACATATAAACCACCCTAGTCCGGAGCGCTAGGATGGTCGGTATGGCCACAGAAACGACGAGCGAGACGCTTCAGAAACAGCGGTTGTTTGAGGAGCAAGCCTTGCCCTTGCTGGACCAGCTCTACGGCGGAGCGATGCGTCTGACGCGGAACCCGCAAGACGCGGAGGATTTGATCCAGGAGACCTACCTCAAGGCCTTTAGCAACTTCGATTCCTTTAAACAGGGCACGAACTTGAAGGCGTGGCTGTACCGCATTATGACGAATACCTATATCAACTCCTACCGGAAGGCCAAGCGCCGCCCGGTGGAATCCTCCGCGGATGAGCTTAGTGACTTTCAGCTGTATACCACGTCCGGGCATGACTCCACGGGCCTGGAATCAGCGGAGGTCGAAGCGCTCAAGCAGATGCCGGACTCGGAGATTTCCGAGGCCATGAATGACCTACCGGAGGATTACCGAATGGTGGTGTACTACTCGGATGTGGTGGGTTTGGCTTATAAGGAAATCGCAGAAGTGATGGGCACCCCGTTGGGGACGGTCATGAGCCGCCTCCACCGCGGAAGAAAACTACTCCGCGCGGCGTTGAAGGACGTAGCACGAGAAAAAGGCATTGGTCGCAACCACCCAGAGATGGAGGAGAAGTAATGGAACGCGCAACAGGACGCAATTGCGGTGCGTGTAACTCTCCCGAGGTTGAAGCGCTCTTTCGGGAGCTGTTCGATGAATCAACGAGCTATGCGCGAGCACTGGAAATCCGCGAGCACCTCGCGCAGTGCGATGCCTGTCAGCAACGCGTAGAGAGTGAAGAAGTAGTCCGAGCACTTGTGCGCAAATGTTGCGGGGGACAGGCTGCACCGCAGTCACTGCGCCAGCGCATTTGCGTGGAGATTACGCGGACTGAAATCACCTGGGGCTAGGCCTCGGCGTATAAGCAAAGGGCTCGTTCCCGTCCTCGGAATGAGGAAGGAAACGAGCCCTGAATGCTGACGTTATGCGTTAGGACGCTTGCCGTGGTTAGCGGACTTCTTACGGCGATCCTTGCGCTTACGGCCACGCTTGCTCATCGCGTACTCCTTCTGTTAAGGGTAAATGAACTTATTTAACTGTAGCGGCAGGGTATGCCGGAGTGTTAATCGGGGGTGTGCCTTCTGAGGGGTCTTTAGGCGGAAACGCGAGCGCGGGCGCGGCTGCGGTTGCGGCGCTTGATGGCGCGGCGCTCCTCCTCGGAGAGACCGCCCCAGACACCAGCGTCCTGGCCGGATTCCAGGGCCCACTTGAGGCAGGAAGAGGCAACTGGGCAGCGGTTGCAGACCAGCTTGGCCTTAGCGATCTGGGTGAGAGCAGGGCCGGAGTTACCGACAGGGAAGAAGAGCTCCGGGTCTTCGTCGCGGCAAACAGCTTCGTGGCGCCAATCCATGATTGAAATCTCCTAACAAATTTTTGACAGCAGTGGGTGAAAGTAGGCGCACCTAGGACAGTTCACAGCTGTGAACTGTTCCGAGTGCTACGGGGTGAAGTGGACTGGTCTGCGGTCAGTGGGGCCCTGTCTCGAGTTGGGGCCAGCGTCGACGCCGCCGTGGTTCACTTTCTGTTAACTCGAAGTTTGCTCCGAGTTATGAACTGATTTAACAGCTCGTTGTTTTTGCTACCTGAGAATAATGACACGTTTACTCAAAGTCCGCTAGGGGTAAAGGGTAAAAAGTGTCCAAAGTCACTAAAGAAATGTCGTCGGTTTAGGATTTACTAATGGGTTGAAGGCTGTAAGAAGGCTGTCAATAATTCGTCTACCAGCGTTGATGTGGGTAAAACTGTGAGTGTGGTGACCTGGATCGCGTCAAATCCATATTCAGTCCTCTGCCCCCGAAAACCCTGTGTGAGGGAAGGCCTAGCTGAATGCCGAGGACTGTGTCTGCGGGGCGGGGGAGTCTGCGGTGTGGAGATGGCCTAAACCGAAGGGGTAAGAAGTAGACTAAGCGGCCGTGAACAAGAAGAAGAAACAGTCCTCGACTACGTCACCTCGTACCAGTGGGAATGGCGCGCCGGCTTCAGTCATCGCGGCTGCGGGAATCGCGGTGGTTCAGTCCATCGCCGTAATCATCTTTGGCATTTTCCTCATCGTCCGTGAGGTATCTGGTGCTGAAAACGACTCGATGGTTTCGGACTCAGGCGCGACAGGCTTCGTCGGCCTGGGCACGGCCATCTTCATTTTTATCGTCTTCGGCTTTGTCATCGTCGGCTCCTGGGCCTTCGTGAAAGGCAAACGCTGGGGGCGCGGGGCCATCGTGCTCGTGGAATTCATCCTGGGCGCCATCGCCTTCCAGATGTTTAGTGGGGGCTCGGCCCTGCTCGGTGCGCTAACCCTAGCGAGCGCCGGGTTGGTGCTGTACCTGCTCATGGTGCGACCCGAGGCAGCGCAATGGGCTGAAAGCCACTTCTAGGATGCCTTGAGCGCCACGGCCGTGTCCCCGCGCTGTTCAACGATGACCGTGCCAGACAAGGTCAGCGAAATCGGGCCTGAATAGCCATCACGGTCGACGGGGATGGTGCGCTCCGTCTTACCGGTCGACCAATCCACCACGTCGATCCCTTCTTCAGTGGGCACGAGAACGCGTTCGTCAACGGCTACGCCGGTGCCCAGCGCTTGCTCTAAAACGTGGTCAACCTTGAGCTGAGTTGGCGTAAAGAGGTAGAGGCGCTCGCCATCAAACCACGTCATGTGGTGGGGCAGATCGGCTACGGCAGGAGCAAAGGGGGAGGCGGAGTTGGTGATGGACGTCGAAGGTTCCACGTCCGTGGACGACAGCGCTTCACCCTCAAAGTTATAGGACACAATGCGAGGCGTATCGCCCGGCAAGAAGACTGCGGCCGCCTCCTGACCGTAGGCGACGAGGCGCGCGCCCGGATCCTCGATCTTGATGTCTTTGGAAATCTCCGGGGAGCGGGAATCCTCCGGTGTGGCGGTCTGGATACGCAACCACGTGGCATCCGGGGAATCCGGGCAGGATTCGGTCACTGCCATCGTCTCGGTACGGGTCAGCGCTGATGTGATGGCGCAGTCCTCGTGGGGCTGCATGTTGGGTTCCTGCTTGGCATCGACATCGCCGTACTCCACCGTGCGCACGAGGTCGGAGCGCCACAGCTCTACCCGCTCGGCGGAGACCGTTCCCACGCGGTCGTTCGAGACGATGGGGACCACCTCGTCGGAATTGCGGGCGCTGCGGGTATCGGAATACTGGCCGGAGGCAGCATCGATCGCCACCACATCACCGCAGCCGTTGCCCGAATCATAGGAAGCGACAATCTTGTTCCACGCCGTGCCGAGCGAACACAGGTCGGCATCGCGGCGCTCATAGGTCCACACCTCATCGCCGGCAGCATTCGTGGCGCTCAGGGTGTCGCCGTCATGGGTCACCAGCAGACCCTTCGACGACACAGCCCGGGCTTGGCCCGGGACTAAGGCGTTGGGCAGGCTGAAGGATTCGGTGAGGGAGTTCGGGACGGCGGTGAAAAGCGCTGGCTCGGCGTTGGCAGCAGCATCGACTGCCGGGGTGAGCTCAGCTTTGTGGATCGGTGCGGTGATGACCGCACCGCCGATGGCGATGGCGCATACCGCGCTGATCGCGCCCACGGCAATCCAGTCCGCCTTCGTGGAACGCAAAATGGGTGCCTTCTTCGCAGCGGCGTTGTCGACCGGGGATTCTTGGGCGTGCTCGGTGCTCATCGGCGTCCTCCTTGGCGGGGATTGCGTTTACGGGAACGAGTGCGGCGCGAAGCGCGGGCTGAGCGCGTGGATTCGCCACGCGGGGAGCTTCCACGCGGGGAGCCCGAGCGCCGGGGTCCACCCAACACCTTGGTGGGTGGGCCGACCGTATCGGCAACCCCTTCCGGAACATCAAGTGCTTCCATAAGCTCCGGAGAAGTGCTGAACCACTGCGGTGGCTCCGCCTGGCCCAAGTCGAGCTCATCGTTGATGACCTGCCACTTGCCCAGCTCGTCGTAACCGACGAGGGTCACCGCCGTGCCCGTATGGCCGGCGCGGCCGGTACGGCCGATGCGGTGAACAAACGTCATTGGATCGTCCGGAACCTGATAGTTGATGACGTGGGTGACATCATCGATGTCGATGCCGCGGGCAGCGACATCCGTGGCCACTAGAATCTCCACGGTGCCGTCGCGGAAGGCATCGAGCGAGCGCTCGCGTGCTTTTTGATCCATGTCGCCATGAACCGCGCCCACCGCGAACCCGCGCTGCGCCAGCTCCTCCGCGACGGCGGCCGCCGAGCGCTTCGTGCGCGTGAAAATGATGGTGCGCCCGCGGCCGTGGGCCTGCAGGACCTTTCCCAGTACCGCAATCTTGTCCATGCGGTGCGCTTGGAAGGTGACCTTGCGGGTGGAGGCATGGGTCTGCTGGGCGTCGGCAGATTCGGCACGGATATGCACCGGCTGGTCCAGGAATGTGCGAGCCAGCGTCACGATGGGGCCAGGCATAGTGGCGGAAAAGAGCATGGTCTGGTGCGGGTTGCCGTGCAGCAGGGAGAGAATCTTCTCGATGTCCGGAAGGAAGCCCAAGTCCAGCATCTCGTCGGCCTCATCCAATACAAGAACGCTGACCTGATCGAAGGATAAGTGCTTCTTCTGGCAGAGATCGAGGAGGCGGCCCGGGGTGCCCACGACGACGTCCGCGCCTGCGTTGATCTGTTTGATCTGCTCCTCATAGGGGCGGCCGCCGCACAAGGTGATGACGCTGAGCGGCAAATTCGCGGCAGCGACCTGCAAGTCCCCGCTGACCTGGATGGCTAGCTCGCGCGTTGGCGCAATGACCAGCGCGCGGGGGGTTCCGTCAAGCTCTGGGATGTCGGCGTCATCGAAGACGCGATCGAGAAGCGGTACACCGAAGCCGTAGGTCTTTCCCATGCCGGTGCGAGCTTGACCAATGAGGTCCTGGCCATTGAGCGCGATGGGGAGCGTGAGCTCCTGGATGGCGAAGGTGTGCGTAATCCCGTTGTCAGCGAGGGCATCGCAGATCTCTACGGCGACGCCGAGCTCGGCAAAGGTAGGGGATTCGCGGGATTCGCGGGAAGATTTCGGGGCAAGCACACCTTGATAGTAGAGGACGTGGCTATAGTGGGGCCATTAGAGCGCCGGGGGCGCAGGCCTCACGGCACCGATTAATGACAACGATCTAAGGGAGACACACCACATGGACATCAAGTTTGGTTTTGCCGATACCGCCCGCGAACTGGTTATTCATGCCGAAGGCGAGCGCGAAGAACTGACCCAGACCATTAACAATGCCTTGGCGGAGAACTCCACCCTCGAATTGAAGGACACCAAGGGCCGCTCCTACATTGTGCGCACCGAGCGAGTCGTCTACGTAGAAATCGGCACTGCACGCGCCCACACCGTCGGTTTCGCGGGCTAAGTACGCGCGCGCCGTCTCAGCGGGTAGCCTAAATGGCCATGGAGAATCCCGCGGATCTTGGACAGCACCCACAGCGCCTTTCAGCGGTGGAGCGTTTCGCTCGCGAGTATGGCTGGTGGCGCGTGGTGGCGATCCCCGTCATGGTCGTCATCACCGTGTGGGTGCTCGTTGACGTTTTCCGCTCCCCAGCTCAGGAGGCGGACGTGACGGCGGCAGGGGAGACGTCGACAAGCAGCGCTACCGCAACCCCGTCCCTGCCCAAGGGGCCCGATCCTGCCAACGCCAGTGCGGTCGCTGCTGCCAAGGATGGCTTGCCCGCCGGCGGTGCCTTCACGGAGCAAGGTGATGAAACCTACCGCGATGCCGGCCCTTCCACCATGCACGCGGGCAAGGGTGGAAAACAGACCATCCGTTTTTCCGTGGAGATCGAAAATGGCGTGGACACCTCCGCCTACGGTGGGGATGCTGCGGTGGTCGCTCTGGTCGACGCCACCCTGTCCGACCCCCGCGGGTGGACCGCCAACGGAGACTTCGAATTCATCCACGTCAAGGCCGATGACAACCCAGATACGCACATCCGTCTGACCTCGCTGGGGACCACCGCAAAGCTGTGCGGTGCACAGCTGGAATCGGAAACCTCGTGTCACACGACGATTACCGGTGAATCCGCGGTCAACCTCAACGAGTCTCGCTGGGTGCGGGGCGCTGCACCGTTTGAGGGGGATTTGGGCAACTACCGCCAGTACCTGATCAACCATGAGTTCGGCCACGCCATTGGTTACGCGGCCCACCAGCCCTGTGGTGGCGAGGGTAAGCTCGCGCCCGTCATGATGCAGCAGACGCTGAGCCTCAACAACGGGAAGCTCTTTGAGAAGGAACCAAACGAGGTGTATCCGGACGAGGACGTCACCTGCGAGCCGAACCCGTGGCCCTACCCGAATCCGGCTAATTCTGATCACGCCAAGCCCGAGTAAGCCGCTCGAAATTTAAGGACTATTTCCCCCATGCCACTGCCACCTGAGCCCGTTCTTGCCGCCTTCAACGCCGAGTTTCACCCGCGCCGAACGCAGGGAGAGCTCGTGGGGTCTGCCTGGGATAACGGGATTCGCGTCGGGGATATCGTCTTTGCCGAGGCGCGGCCGTGGACTGGTTGGTCCGCTAAGGTACGCGAGAAACTCAGCGTGCCGGGAGCGCGTATCGCCCGCCCGGTTCTGACCGCCGATGGGCGCTACACAGCCGCTGGGTGGAAGGCCACGCAATTCGTGGACGGTCAGTTGCGAGGGCGCATCGATGAAACCGTGCAGTTGGCGCTTCGCCTTGATGACGCCCTCGATGTGGCCCCGCTGCCCACCATGGACCGGCGCGAGGACGTGTTTGCGCGGGCGGAGCGGGCCGCGTGGGAGGAGAGCGGCGAGGCCTATTCTGATGCTGAGCTTGCGCACCTCCCGTTGGTCACCGCTCACATGGATCTTCTGGGAACCACCATTTTTTCCGGGGCCAATCCGCCGGCGCTGATTGACATCGTGCCTTCTGCCGCTCCGCGTCCCGCGGGCTGGACTGCAGCGATAGTCATGGTGGATGGTCTGATCGCGGGGGCGGTGGATGGTGATATTTGCACCCGCTTTGCGTCGGTGCCCGGAATACAGCAGCTCTTGCTGCGTGCGGTGGCGTATCGCCGTTACGTCAATATCCTGCACCCGCGCTCCAAGGCGACCGTGCGTTCGAACATAGAAAGGGTGGAAGAGGCCCTCGTGTCCGCGGCATCTGACAGACTGTAGGGCGTGAAGTACAGCAGCGAATCCCCCACACGTTCCGGCGTCACGCTTCCTCCCTCGCCGGATGTCCGCCTTGTTCCCCGGAACCGCCGGGCCACGTCGCGCACCTGGGATGTACCGGTGCCCACGGAGGGCACGTGGCGGGTGCTCGGCGCGGCCGGGGCCGGAGTATCGAGCCTGCTGATCGACGTGGTCTTGGGCCAGCTCAACGCCGGGGCCGATGCCTCCGGCATCCTCGTCGTCGCCCCGTCCAAGGAATCCGGTTCGCTGCTGCGCCGGGAATTAGCAGAAAACCTCGATGATTATGCGGCGCAAACATCGATGGTGCGCTCGGTGCACTCTTTGGCCTTTGCCCTGCTGCGCCAGAGCAGCGAGGAGGAGCTGCGCCTGATTACCGGCGCAGAGCAGGATGCGGTCATCCGCGAGCTGCTCCAAGGCCATGCTGCGGATGGCAGGGGTGCGTGGCCGGAGGAGATGCGGCCGGCCCTGGAGTACGTGGGTTTTGCGCGCCAGTTGCGTGACTTGTTGTTGCGTGCCATCGAACGGGGGCTGGGCCCGACAGAGCTCGAGGAGCTCGGGGAGCGCCATGCTCGGCCCATGTGGACTGCTGCCGGCGAGTTCCTGCGCGAATATGAGCGGACTCAGGCGCTGGCGGGTTCGCATTCCTATTCCGCGGCAGAACTGGTCAGCCAGGTGCTTTTGCGCCCAGAGCTGCTGCGCGAGCACCCGTGGCACACCATCGTGGTCGATGACGCCCAGTTGCTCGACCCGACCTCCGGCCAGCTGATCGCGGAGTTGGCGAAGACCGCCCGCCTCACCGTGATTGGTGGTGACCCCGACCAAGCGGTCTTTGCTTTCCGTGGTGCTAATTCGGAATTCCTCACCACGTGGGAGGCGGAGAACGAGCTGCGCTTAGACTCGACGCACCGCACTCCCTCCCCGGCCTGCGTGAGCGTCGTGGAGTCCCGCGGCACCTTGCGCGATGTCCTGGCCAACACGGTTCGCCGCCGGCACCTCGAGGATGGTGTGGACTGGCGTGATATCGCTGTCATCGTGCGCTCCACCGGGGATATCGGCCCCACCCGGCGCACGCTGCTGTCTGCTGGCGTGCCAGTGCACATCAACCCCACGGACGTGGTGCTGGCGGAACAGCGCTTGGTCAAGGCGGTGCTTCTGGCTCTGCGTTCCTTGGAGAATGAGCTTGAGCCCGTGGAGCTCGAGGACCTGATTACTGGTCCCGTCGGCGGTGCTGATCCGGTGACGCTGCGGAGGCTCATTCGCGGTCTGCGCCGTTGGAAGCCGGAGCAGCGCGGTATGGACACGCTGCGAGAGCTGCTGGATGGTGAGTTGCCGGACTTCAACAACCTCCTGACAGAGCGCGAAGAAGCGATCCTGGCCCGTATTCGCAGGGTGCTATCCGCCGGGCGCGCGGCCCTGCACGCAGGCGCCGCAGTCGAGGAGGTTCTCTGGGAGGTGTGGCAGGCCACCGGTTTGGACACGCGCCTGCAGGCGGCAGCCTTGCGCGGCGGTGCCGCGGGTTCGCAGGCGGACCGAGACCTGGATGCCATGATGGCGCTGTTCGATGCCGCCGGTGACTATGCCGAGCGCCGCCCGGCGGCCTCCCTAGAGTCCTTCATCCTGCACATCACGGAGCAAGAATTGCCCACCGGCGTGCGGGATCGTCGCTCGGCGTTTCCTGATGCGGTAGAGATCCTCACCGCGCACGGCGCGGTGGGCCGCGAGTGGGACACCGTCATCGTGGCGGGCGTTCAGGAAGGAACGTGGCCGTCGGTAGGGGAGACCGGCTCTCTCTTCGGGCAAGAGGACCTCATCGATCTCCTAGATCGCGGCATCACACCCGGCACCCCAGTCAGCCACGTGTCGGGGCGCTTGGCGGAGGAGCGCCGGCTCTTCCACGTGGCCACCACGCGTCACCGATGCCGCCTGCTCGTCCTCGCGGTGGATTCGCCGGAGAGCGATGTGGCTGAGGAGCCGTCGCGCTTCATCGATGAGTTCCTGTCCGCCCGCGGTGTCGATGTCCCAGGAGCACAAGCGCGCCGGGAAGCGGGTAAGTGGCTGGCGCGCCAGGCCTGGCCACGCGAGCTGGGCCTCGAGGTTCCGGAACCGAATCCAGTGACGTTGCCCAGTGCGGCTAGTGGGGAGGAAGAGCTCGATCCCCTTGACGTCTCCGTGCTCTCGGTTCCCGCCTTCGTGGCGCAGCTGCGGCGTTGCGCTACCGATCCGGAGACGGGTGAGGCCGAGCGCTCCCAAGCGGTGCGGCAGTTGGCCCGTCTGGCCGAGGCTGGGGTTCCGGGGGCGCACCCGGATCAGTGGTGGGCCGCCCGCGGCATCGCCTCGGAGCTGCCTCTGCATGGTTCCAGTACCGTGTCGCCGTCCCGGGTCGATGCCCTGCTCACGTGTCCGCTCAATGCGGTGCTCGGGCAGCTCGTCGAGGATGACTCAGCGGATATCAACCTTCTGCGGGGAAATTTGGCGCATGCTTTCCTGGAGGCGCTGGGCCGGGGAGCTGCCGCTGAGCCTGCGAAGCAGCTCGTGGTTGATGCCTTCGCCGCGCTGCTTGATGGCCCCGCGTGGCGCCGCGAGGCTGAGCGCGCGGACTTTGAGCGCCTTATCGACCGCACCCACAGCTGGGTGCTCTCGAGCTCGACGTCACTCGAACCCGTCGGCGTTGAGGTTCCCGTCACCGTGGACATCGGCCTCGATGTCACCATTCGTGGGTTCATCGACCGGCTGGCGAAGGCCGGTGAGGACTATGTGGTAGTGGATCTCAAGACCGGAACAACGGTTCCCTCGAAGGCCAGCGCCCAGGACAATACCCAGCTCATGACGTATCAGCTGGCCCTGGCACACGGTGAACTCGTCACGGCACCAGCGGACTCTGACGGCGAGCCTCAGTCTGTATCCATCCGGACCGGTGCCGGCCTGCCGCGTGGCGGCGGCGTGCTGGTGTACCCGCGATCCAGCGCTGCCTCCGTGTCCACCCGGGAACAAGCGACCAAGCCCCCGGAGGAACTCGAGGAATTTGCGCAGGCGCTACCTGCACTCGTGGCCGAGCTGCGCGGACCGGGGCTGACCGCGCGTGAAAACGCCGATTGTGATCGGTGCCCGATCCGCCCTATTTGCCCTGTGATGAATGAAGGAGCTCTGGTGACCGATGCCTAAGAACCCCACCCAACACTTCGGTCCTGAAGAGCTGGCCAGCGCGCTGGGGAAGCCTTTTCCTCCCACCGCAGAGCAAGCCGCAGTCATCGACGGTCCACTCGGGCCGAAACTGGTCGTGGCCGGCGCGGGCGCTGGTAAGACGGAGACGATGGCCTCGCGCGTGGTGTCGCTGGTCGCAAACGGGTTGGTGCGGCCCGAGCAAGTCCTGGGCCTGACCTTTACCCGCAAGGCAGCCCAGCAGCTGGAGCAGCGCATCCGCCGCCAGTTGCTGACCCTGCGTTCCTCAGGAATCCTTGCTCCGGGCAGCCCAGCGGCAGAGGCAGTGGAGAATATCGCGCCTAACGTCTCCACCTATGACTCCTACGCGGGTGATCTGGTCCGCGAGTATGGCTTGCTCATGCCGGTGGAGCCGAATGCCCGCATTATCACTGAGGCGGAGCGCTATGCCATCGCCCACGAGGTCGTCAGCAACTACACGGGCTCGCTGAGCACTGATAATGCCGTGGCCACGGTCACCGCCACCTTGCTCAAACTGGCAGAGACCATGGACGGGGAGCTCAAGGATCCCCATGATCTGTATGAGCACGAGGACATCTTCCGCAAGACCGCTGAGGACCTAGAGAAGAGCAAGAGGACCAGCAGTGAGTACAGCCAAAAGCTGCAGGGATACCTGGATACCCAACGCCTGCGCCTGGAGTACCTGCCCTTGGTGGAAGCACTGAAGAAGGAACAGGCGGAGCGGGGCGTCATCACCTTCGGCGAGCAGATGTCCATCGCTGCCACCCTGGCCAAAAACTTCCCCCTCTTGGGCGAGCAACAAAGCGCGCGGTATCGCGTGGTCATGCTGGATGAGTACCAGGACACTTCCCACGCGCAGCGCATCCTGCTGCGTTCCCTCTTCGGTGGTAAGCGCGAGGGGCTCTCGGTTACCGCGGTCGGTGACCCCATGCAGTCCATCTATGGCTGGCGCGGGGCGACGGCGGAAAACCTCGAGGCCTTCGTCACGGACTTCCCGCAGGCTGACGGCACCCCGGCGCCCAAAGACCAGCTGACCACCTCCTGGCGCAACCCCTCGACGGTGCTGGGAATGGCCAATGACGTGGCCTCGAAGCTCTTCTCCGAAAGCCCGGGTGAGCGGCCGGTGGATGAGCTATCGCCGAAGCCCACCGCGCCGGCAGGCACGGTGGAGCTGGGCTATTTCGCCTCCGAAGATGAGGAACGAGACTTCATCGCAGAGCACCTGCGTCAGCTCTATGAGTCCACGCCGGAGGGTGAGGACTTCAGCGCCGCAGTACTCGTGCGCACCAATAAACAGTCGCCGTTGATCGCCGCGGCCCTGGACAAGGCCGGGGTCCCCAACGAAATCTTTGGTCTCGGCGGGCTGCTCTGGCAGCCGGAGATCCAAGACCTCGTAGCGGTGGCCACCTTGCTGGTGCGTCCGCAGGACACCGCGGCGGCGCTGCGCGTGCTGACCGGGCCGATGTGCGGCCTAGGTATCGCCGACATCCAGGCGCTGCATTCGCGTCAGCGCAACCTTGCCGGTGCTGCGGAGGGGCGCACACGCTGGGAGGGCGGTGATCCCCTGGAGCACCTGGCTACCCAAATCGAGGACATCACCGCAGAGGGGCCTGACCAGGTGCTGGGGCTTGCCGACGCCCTCGCAGACCTCGGCGAACGCGAGCGCTACAGTGCCGAAGGCCTAGAGCGCATGGAAGAGGTTTCCTCCAAGCTGCGCTACCTCCGCACCTATTCCCTGGGAAAGTCGCTCAACGACATTGTCGCCGATATTGAGTTGCTCTTTGGTCTGCGTACCGAGGTCTTAGCCTCCGGGAAGCCAGGCGGGGCAACACACCTCGACGCCTTCGCCGACGTCGTCGCTGGTTTCCACGGGGAGGGCCTAGCCGGGCTCCTGGACTATCTTGAGCTGGCTAAGGAGAAGGAAGACGGCCTTGAGTTGGGAGAGGTCCCGCTCGTGCGCAACCGCGTCCACATCATGACGGTGCACAAGGCTAAGGGCTTGGAATGGGAACACCTCTGCGTGGCACACGCGGATTCCACAAGCTATAAGGCGCAGGCGGAGACTTTCCTGACCAAGATCGAAAAAGCACCGGGTGATGAGGATGTCATCGATGTCCCCGAGGACGCGGTGACACGCTCCGACTTCGACAAGGCGTGTGAGGCTTTCAAGGAACAAAACCGCGAGTTCCAAGCAGAGGAAGCAGCCCGCCTGTTCTACGTGGCAATGACCCGCACCGAGTCCACCCTGACGGTGACTGGCTCCGGAACCAATAAGGCGAAGGGCAAGAGCAAGAAGGGCCCGTATTCCTACCTGCAACTGCTGGCGGATAAGCACCCAGAGCTCGTCGTCCACTGGGAGGTCCCCGAGAACCCCGTGGAAGACGAAGAGCGTTCTGTTACGGAGGCCTCCTTCCCTGCACTAACCCCGCAACCGGAAGCGCTCAAGGCCGCAGACGCGGTGCGCGCGGCAATGGAGAACCTGCCACCGCTGCGCGATGGCGAGGTCTTTGGACTCTGGGAGCAGGAGGCGAGCGCGCTCATCGAGGAACACAAAGCCCTCCAAGCCCCGGTGGTCGATGTGGAGCTGCCTGGCGAGTTGACAGCCTCCGACATGGTGGCGATGTCAGCGGATCCCACTCAGTTTGCCCGCCGCCAGCGCCGCCCCATTCCCTTCAAACCTAACTCCTATGCCAAGCGCGGCACCGCCTTCCACGCCTGGCTGGAGGATCGGTTTGGGGCGCCCGCCTTGCTGGGGGAGGACGAGCTGCCCGGCTCCCACGATGAGCCGGACCACGACCTGGAATCACTCAAAGAGTCTTTCCTAGATTCGGAGTGGGCGCAGCGCACACCTGCCTATGTGGAAGCGCCTTTTGAGATCACCATTGGGGACTCGGTCGTCCGCGGCCGCATGGACGCGGTCTTCCAACAACCGGATGGTTCCTGGCTCATCGTGGACTGGAAGACTGGCCGCCGCCCGCAGGGCGCTGCACTGAACTCGGCGCAGATTCAGCTCGCCGTGTATGCGGAGGCATGGCGGCGTATTCACGGCGTGGAGACCGTCCGCGCGGCGTTCTTCTATGTGCATGAGAACTACCTTTTGGAGCCGGATGACTTGCCCACTGGAGCACGGCTGGCTGAGCTTTTAAGCTCTGCAGTTTCCACGCCACCAGGGTTGAGTCTAAGGTAGTCTCACGAGGAAATCCGCATCATCTAGGGAGGTTGGCGCTTCGTGCCCAAGCACTTAAGAAAACGCATTACGTCGCGTTTTTTATCGCAGGTTGAGCTGACCTCGCAGCCTGACCACGCGTTGCTCGATGTCATCACGATTCCGCGCACGCAAAGCACCAGCCCGTGGAAGCAACTGGCGCGCCGCGTGATATGGGCCATGGGGCTGATGGTCTTTGTCACCATCATCGTCTTTTTCGACGGTGACGGGTATAGCGAGGATTTGTCTTTCTTGGATGCCGCTTATTACTCAGCGGTGTCGTTGACCACTGTGGGCTACGGCGATATTGTCCCCGTGACCCCCACCGCGCGTTTCATTAACCTTATTATCGTCACCCCGGCCCGCCTGCTCTTCCTTGTTTTGTTGGTCGGTGCTACCTTGTCGGTTCTGACGGATCGAGCCCGTCGCACGTTTGAAATCCAGAATTGGAGAAAGCAATTGCGTAACCACACCGTCGTCATCGGCTATGGCACCAAGGGCGCCGGTGCGGTCGCCGCGCTGATCGCCGACGACGTCCCAGCCTCCCAAATCGTGGTCGTAGACAATAACCGTGCGGCCCTAGCCAGTGCCGAGCACCACGGCCTCGTCACCATCTATGGCTCCGGAACCAAGCAGGACGTCCTGCGCATCGCCGGTGCGCAGCACGCCTCCTCCGTGGTGGTGACTCCGTCCACGGACGATACCGCGGTGCTGTGTACGTTGTCCGTGCGCGAGCTTAACCCTAAGGCCAAGGTGGTCGCGTCTGTGCGTGAATCTGAAAACCGCCACCTTCTCCTCCAATCCGGCGCTGATTCGGTGGTGACCTCGGCGGAGACGGCCGGCCGCCTGCTGGGCCTTGCTACCGTAACGCCAACCGTGGTGGAGATGATGGAGGATCTCCTCTCACCAAATGAGGGTTTCTCCGTGGCGGAGCGCGCGGTGCGCGAATTCGAGGTGGGCTCCAACCCGCGCCACCTGGCCGACATTGTCCTGGCCGTCTTGCGCAACAACGAGCTGCACCGCGTCGACACGGCAGATGCGTACGCGCTCAAGCCCGGTGACCGCCTGCTCTATATCAAGCACGAGATGCAGCAGGCCGCGGAAGATTCCGATGAAGACGAGGACGAAGGCAACTAATGTTCCTTCCTGTCACCGAGACCGGCCGCGTCCCGGTTACGCCACAGGGCCAGCCGGTCTTTCTGGCTGAGCCGGCGGGGGACATCGTGGTCACGGCCGGGGCCATCCATGCTTTCCTACTGGGCACCGAGGCCGCCGAGCGGCTCGGCGCGCTGCGTGATGCCACCTTCTTTAACGGTCAGCGCGACATCCTCAAAGCCCTGCATCTGATCCGTAACCGTCGGGAAGCGCGCTTTGATCCGCGCAGCGGCCGCGAGCTGTCTTATCCCGCGCCCGGGGCGGTGGGGCGCGACGGCGAGCGCCTCGTCTTCCCACGCCTTGATCCCGCAGTCATCGGCATTATCCGTCACGCAGAGTCGGACCAGATCCTGTTGGCGCGTAACCGCCACCGTCCTAACTTCTTCTCCTTGATTGCCGGCTATGTGGATCCCGGTGAGACCCTCGAAGAAGCGATGATCCGGGAGGCACTGGAAGAGACCGGCCGCCGCGTGGAGTCAGTCAAGTACTGGGGTTCACAGCCGTGGCCGCCGAGCGGTTCGTTGATGGTGGGCTTTTCCGCGGTCACGGAGGATGTCCAGCCCGTGTGCGATACTGACGACGAGCTCGCTGAGGTGCGGTGGGTGTCCCGCGCCGAGCTTCCAACAATGACCATTGCCCGCCAGGGCTCAATTGCACACACGATGATTATGGAGTGGTTCCACGGTGATGAGACCGGATCTGTCCCTGCTCGATGAAGACCAACGGGCCGCCGCCACGGCGCCGCGCGGCCCGGTCTGCATCCTGGCCGGTGCCGGAACGGGCAAAACTCGCACGATCACCTATCGCATCGCCCACATGGTGGATCAGGGCTTCGTCAACCCGCAGCGTGTTCTGGCCGTCACTTTTACCTCTCGTGCCGCGAGTGAAATGCGCGAGCGTCTCAACCAGATGGGTGTCGGGGGAGTGCAGGCTCAAACCTTCCACGCCGCGGCGCGCCGCCAACTGAAGTACTTCTGGCCGCAGGTCGCCGGGGATCTGCCGTGGCAGCTCATCGATAATAAGTTCAGCCTGGTTGCACGTGCGGTGCGTTCGCTCGGTCTGGACAATAACAAGGACACCATCCGTGACTTCCTGGGGGAAATCGAATGGGCGAAGTCTTCGTTGATTAGCCCCGAGGGCTATCCCGGCGTCATCGAGTCCACGGACCGCGAAGCACCGGGGGATCCGGCCAAGGTGGCAGAGGTCTTCCGCCGCTACGAGGACATGAAGGCCACCCCGGATCTCATGTACCTTGATTTCGATGATTTGCTCATGCACATCGCGGGCGCCATCGAGAACGTACCTGCGGTGGCGGAGGTCTTCCGTGAGCAGTACCGCACCTTTGTCGTCGATGAGTACCAAGACGTGACGCCGCTGCAACAGCGCGTGCTGGAGGCCTGGCTGGGGGAGCGCGATGACCTGACGGTCGTGGGCGATGCTAACCAGACCATTTATTCCTTCAACGGAGCTTCCCCGGAGTACCTGCTGAATTTTTCCCGCACGTATCCGCAGGCCACGGTGGTAAAGCTGCAGCGAGATTACCGCTCCACTCCGCAGGTGACGGATTTGGCCAACGAGGTCATCTCGAAGGCCACGGGCCGCGCGGCGGGGACCCGCCTGGAGCTGCAAGGTATGCGCGAGCCTGGCCCCGAGCCCACTTTTAAGGCCTATGAGTCTGAGGAGATCGAAGCCAAGGAGGTCGCGGGCCAGGTTCTGACTTTGCTCAACCAGGGCGTGAAGGCTTCCGAAATCGCAATTCTCTACCGCATCAACGCGCAATCAGAGCAGTTTGAGCAGGCGCTTGCCGACGCCGGAGTGGTCTACCAAGTCCGCGGCGGCGAGGGATTCTTCCGCCGCCCAGAGATCTTGGAGGCCATCCGCGTGCTCATCGCTGCCACGCGCCGTGATGATCTGCCGAATGATCCTGTGGCCGTCGCGCGTGCGGCCTTCGTGGAGCTGGGGCTGTCCGCCACGGAGCCGCAGGGCGCGCAGGCGCGTGAGCGCTGGCAGTCGCTCACGGCGTTGGTGGATCTCATCGCGCAGATCGTGGAGGACCACGAAGGGATCGACCTGCCTGGCGTGCTGGGGGAGCTGCACCGCCGATCCGAAAACAAGCACAACCCCACGATGGAGGGCGTGACCCTAGCGACCATCCACGCTGCCAAGGGCCTGGAGTGGGATGCGGTGTTCTTGGTGGGGCTCACCGAAAAACTCTTGCCCATCAACCACGCCATCAAGGCCGGCGATGAGCACGTGGAAGAAGAGCGCCGGCTGTTCTATGTCGGCATTACCCGTGCGCGCGAGCACCTGGCTTTGTCGTGGGCGTTAGCCAAGACGACCGGTTCGCGGGCCTCGCGTGAGCGAACTCGCTTCCTTGACGGCGTGGTGCCGGGAATCGAGGAGAGCCAGTCATCGAACCGTCGCTATCGCCCGCGCCGCTGCCGCGTGTGCTCGGGCCAGCTCAGCAGTCCCGCCGAAAAGGTTCTGGGGCGCCACGAGTGGTGCGAATATGAGGGCGATGAGGATGTCTTCAACGCGCTGCGCGCCTGGCGCGCGTCCGTTGCTAAGGACTCCCAGGTTCCTGCCTACGTCGTGTTTTCCGATGCCACCCTGCAAGCCATCTCGGAGGCGCTTCCCGCCAGCGAGGCCGAGTTGCTCGACATCTCCGGGGTAGGCCCCTCCAAGCTGGAGCGCTACGGCGCGGAGGTGTTGCAGATCATCGCCTCTACCCGGGGTTAGGCACCGGCGCAGAACGTACAGCGTGGGTGCTCCATCAACAGCCGGTGTTGCTCGATCCCGTAGGGGTCTATCTCCTTAAGCTCCCCGGCTAACGGCTTGCCGCCGGGAGCCCCGGGCGGGGCGGGCCTTCCCAAAAGGCGGCGGATGGTGACCACAGCATGCATCACTATTGCGGTGCGCACGATCGGATCCCCCGGCGGTTCTACCGCGGCGGCGCGGCGCGCCACCTCGTGCCACTGCTCGTCCGCATCGATGCGGTGCAGATGCGCGCACAGTGGGCAAGGCCCCGCGCCGGCTACGCGGACCGGACCGATGATGCCGCGGGCATCCAGCATCGATACCGGTAGCCACGTCGCCGAGGATTTGTGCAGGGCTTGTGCCCATTCCGTGGCGCCGTCCAGCATGTCGACGGCGACAATCGGCAGGTGCCCGGCCACGTTCGCGATGTACTCGGAGGGTGTTTCGCTGTGGAGAGGGGAGCGGGGCTGGAAGGAATCGTTCAGGAGGACGTCGCGCAGCTCGTTAGCGAGGGTCGACGTACCCAGCACGGCCACGCGCTGCGGCTGGGGCGCTGGCCACAGAACGCGGTAACTGATCAGATCATCAACCAGGCTGCGGGCAGCGGACGGGCTCGTGCCCGTATTCTCTATGGATTTTTCAATGGTTTGCCGGGTCAGCGGGGTGCGCAACCGGTTGAGCAGGCGTGCCAGTTGTGGGTGGGCCTCGAACACGCCGACGCGCGTGGCATCCATCCCACACTGGAGCATCCCGGGCTCGCGCTCCAGGATTGTGGTTTCCGGCGCCAGCATATACGTCTGTGCAGACATGGTTTCCTCCCCGTTGATGACCCACCCCAGCTGTGCTTAGCCATCATTGCACCACAGGTAGAATGCCCTGTCATGTCGAGCAATCCCGAGGTCCGTGTCATTCGCTCCGCCCGGCGCCGTCGCACCGTCCAAGCCCGCGTTGTTGATGGCGTTCTCGAGGTGCGCATTCCTGCCTGGATGTCGGCAGCAGAAGAACAGAAAGCAGTGGATGAGATCGTGGCGAAGGTGCGTAAGAAGCACACCTCGTCGCAGCGCTCCGATGCCTCTCTCACCGCCCGCGCACGCACGTTGAACACTCGCTATTTGGACGACCGCGCCACGGTGGGATCCATTCGGTGGGTCAGCAACCAAAAATCCCGCTGGGGCAGTTGCACTACCTCAACGGGAGATATTCGGATTTCTGACCGGCTGCAGGACGTCCCAGACTATGTGCTCGATGCGGTCATCATCCACGAGCTGACACACACCTTCATTCCGGGCCATGGCCCGGAATTTTGGGAGTGGGCCGACCGCGCCCCCAAAGCAGAACGCGCGAAGGGGTACCTCGAGGCCTACCAGCGTTTCCGCTAGTTCTCTTCCTCCGGCCCGTCCTTTTTGTCCTCGTCGCCGTCGGCGTCTGCGCCCTCACCAGCGCTATCGCTGGCATCGTCCCCGGCATCCTGCTGGCGGAGCATCTCCTCCAACTTGGAGAATTCTGCCTCAAAGCCCTCATCAGGATTGTCATCGAGCAACCCGTCGATGAAGGAAGCCGGGTTCTCCAAGTGCTCGGCCGTGGGCAGAAGATCCGGATGGTCCCAGGCGGAATCGCGCTTATCGGCGCCCACCGCGACGGTGGCGCGGCGCCACAGCTCAGCGGCGGCCTCCACCTTCGGGGCGTTGAGTTCGATGCCGACGACCTGGGAGAAGGCCTTCTCCGCGGAGCCGCCAGTGGAGCGGCGGTGCGCCCACGCCTCAGTCATTGCCTTCGTAGACGGGATGCGCTCTCCCAGTGCCTCGGTCACCACGTGTTCAACCCAGCCCTCGACGAGTGCCAGGAGGGTCTCCAAGCGGGAAGCCGCTCCCGCGTTGCGGGAGGTGATCCGCGGGGACAGGTCCATGCCCTGCAGCTTGTTCATCGCGTCCTGGATGGCCTGCGGGTCACCGGATTCCAGGTTGAGCTCGCGGGTAGCTTCCTCGATATGGGAGGTGTCGATGACCAAGCCCATGGCGTATTCCTCAACGGAGGAGACGAGGCGCTCGACCAACCACGGCACGTGCTTGAACAGGCGCTGGCGGGCGGCCTCACGGGCGCCGATGTAGACGAGTACTTCCTGGCCCGGAACGTTGAGATCGCGCGCGATGGCCTGGATATTGTGCGGCAAGAGTGCGGTGGTGCCTGCGGGGGAGACAGGCAAGCCGAAGTCGGAACCGGTCAGCGCCTGCGCAGCTAGGTCACCGAGGGCGTGGCCGAGCTTCATCCCGAAGTTCATGCCAGACATCGAGTTCATCATCGAGGTCATCGGGCCCATCATCTCGCGGGCCTCCTCCGGTAGGGATTCCAACTGCGCGGAATTCATGTGTTCGGCTACCGGAGTGACCATGCGCTGCCACATCGGCAGCGTCTCATCCAGCCACTGCGCGGAATTCCACGCGGTCACGGTGCCGGACGCGGTGGGCAGAATCGTGGCATCATCCAGCCACAGTTCTGCCAGCCGCACGGCTTCTTGCACAGCGGTGCGGTCTTGCTCGCTGACCTCTTTATCGCGGGAGATCTGCTGGTGCGCGATGCGCTTGGCCAAGTCATAGTTGACCGGGCCAGCACCCTCCGGGGAGTTCATGGAGGAACCCATGCCGGACAGCATCTGGCCGAACTGATTCAACAGGTCTCCTAGGCCACCGTTGCCCGCGCTGAAGCCGAAGGCGCCGAACGGGTTCTGGTCGCGACGATCGTTATCATCGTCATCGTCGTTATTGGGGAAGGAAAAACCGAATCCGTTGCTCATGGGCCCTAATCTACTAGGTTTCCTAGCGCGGATTCTAGGACCACGGCAACGCTGAGAGCGAACAGGCAGCCTAAGGCTGTAGGCTGATCCTCCGTGAAAACTCCGCAGAACCCCCGAGCCCGCCGCCTGTCCACTCTCACGTGGGGAGCCATTCCGGTGGTGCTGACGGGAGCCCTGCTTAGCATCGACCACATTCCCGGCACCGATATCACCTTGTCCGTTCCCTACGCCGCCGAAGGCCCAGGGCCTACCGTGGATACCTTGGGCGAGGTGGAAGGTGAGCCGGTGGTCAACGTCGAAGCCCCAGAGACGTTCCAGCCGAAGGGGCATCTCAACATGACGACGGTTTCTGTTCGCACCAACATGACGCTGGCCCAAGCCCTGGGGCTGTGGCTGTTTACGGATGACACCATCGTCCCCATCGAAAACATCATCCCGCAGGGCAAGACAGATAAGGAGGTTCAGGAGGCCAATCAGCAGGCCTTTACCCAGTCCGAGTCAGCGGCCACGGTCGCCGCCATGGACTATCTGGACAAGCCCGTGCGGATTGAGGTCGCACAAGTCCTCGACGACGGCCCGGCAGCAGGCGCGCTTGACGACGCCGACATCATCACCACCGTCAACGGTGACAAGGTCACGGAGCCTGGCCAAGTGCAAGAGAAGATTCGTGCTCTTCAGCCTGGCGATGAGGTGGAGCTAGGCATCGTTCGCAAGGGCGAGGAAAAAACAGTCCGCGTGACTCTTGGCTCCCACCCAGAGCAGGGGGACGTAGCCTTGCTGGGCATCCTCATGGCCTCTGTTCCCACTGAGGACATCACCGTGGATTACAACCTGCAGGACATCGGCGGTCCCTCGGCCGGCATGATGTTTACCTTGGCGGTGATTGACAAGCTTTCTAGCGAGGACCTCACCGGCGGGCGCTTCGTTGCCGGCACCGGCACTATTGGTGAGGACGGTGAGGTCGGCCCCATCGGTGGCATTGTGCATAAGGTAAGCGCAGCGAAGGAGGCAGGCGCCGAGCTTTTCCTCGCACCAGCCGACAACTGCGCAGAGGCGGTTAGCCGCGAAACGGGCGACATGGTGGTGGCCAAAGTTCACACGCTGGACGACGCCATCGACGCCATGCACAACTTCGCCGAGGGAAGTCCCGTCGAGACCTGTAAGCGCTAGCCCTTAGACCAGGCCCAGCTCCTTAAGGCGCTCTTCCGGATCGTCCTGGTCCGTGGAGATCATCTGCTGCATGATAAGGCCCTCATCGTTATCAACCACGGTGAGGATGGCCGTGTTGCCCAGCATGGACCAGCCCACGACGCGGCTACCGCTGTCCTCGAGGACGCGGGAGCTGCGCAGCTCGGTGAGCACCTGGGTGGTCTGGGAAGCCTTGGTCTTCGACTTGAAGAACTGGAACTGGCCTACCTCCGATCCGGAGCAGTTGAAAGAATCCGTCACGCCATTGGGATCGCAGCGGTCGAATTGTGCGAAGATCTCTTCCGGCACGAGGCCACCGAAGATCTCATAAGCCTGCTCCACGGATTCATTGAAGTCTCCGCTGGGCTCAGCGGACTCGCTGGCGTCTTTGTCTTTGTCCTTCCGAGCAACGGAGCTTCCTGCTGTCGCGGATTCATCCTCGGCCTCCGAGCTGTCAGCAGACTCGGACGTGGCGGGAGTAGTCGTCTCGGATTCCTCGGCGGAGGTGGCCGGGGCCGGCGCGCTGGTCTTCTCCGCGGCGGTGGTTGCTTCGCTCGCAGGTGCCGGCTCAGGGGAGGGCACATCGTCCTTCCCACATGCGGTGAGCAGGCAGCCGGTGGCAAGCACGGCCGAAGCTGCGGCGGTGAGGCGGGGTGTCAAGCGCACGAGAGACTCCTCTATCAATTGCGTGCCCAGCCCCGAGAGCTGAGCGCTAATGGCCACTGCATTCTGAGTTTAGTCGATTAGAGTATTTCCTCCGGATCCTGCTCCAACCCGTAGCGCAAGGCAGCGATGACCCCCGGTGCCACATTCGGACCACCGCGCAGCTGAATATCATCTTCCGCGAAGGGGCCGGCCTCCGCGAGCTCCTCCTCGGTCGGGCGCAGCTGCAGCAGGGTGAGCTCGGCGCCGTTCTCGTCGAACTCCGCGGTTCCGTCCGCGGAGCTACCGTCCATGGCGGTAGCGCGCAAGACCCCGGAGAAGAGGCGGGCGGGGCGGGCGTCGGCAAGCGCGGCGTCCGAGGTGTCCTTGAACGTGATCTCCTGTGCCAGGATGACCCCGGCGATCTCCTGTGGCCAGGCCAGGCGGGAGACGTAGTCCGCGAGGTGCTCGGAACCCGGCTCGATGCCTTCCGGCAACTCTTGCACCACGAGCGTGAGGGGAGAGGAGTCGTCGACGTCACCGAGCTGTGCGGCCACCAGCTCAGTGGGGACGAGAGCAAAAAGTGTAGGAGGCGCATCCCAGCCCTCGGCGTGGATGAAGTCCACGGCTTCGCGCATGGCCTTGTTGAGCGCGCGGTGTACAGCGGGCTGGGAGGAAGGTTGGGAACTCATAAGCGTCCTTGTTCGTTGACGGTCATAGTGCTTCTCTAGACTAGAAGCTTGATACCTCTATATTCGCACGACACTTGATTGGAGCTGGAGTTGGCTTCCGGACTCAACCGACCCACCGCCCCGATGAAACGTCCACCCAAATTTCTCTCGTGGGTTGTCGCCATCATCGCGGTCCTCTTGTTCATCGGCCCCATGCTCGTGGGCTTTTATACAGATTGGAAGTGGTTCGGCGCGATTGAGTACCGCGGGGTCTTCACCAAGACCCTAGTGACGCGCATCGTGCTTTTCTTCCTCTTCGGCCTCGTAGCGGCAGCCATCACCTACGTGGCAGGCCTCGTGGTCTGGCGGGGACGCGGTGACTCGATGGATATGGCGGATTTCAATTCCCCGGTCTACCAGTACCGCAAATCCATTGAGAGCACGATGAACGTGTTCTTGAAGGTCATCCCGGTGCTCGTCGGTGTCGTCTCGGGCCTGCTGGGACAAGCTAACTGGCGGACCGTCATGCTCTTCCTCAACTCCCACGATTTTGGGGTAAAGGATCCGCAGTTCAACCACGACCTCGGCTTCTACGCCTTCAGCCTGCCAGTGTGGACGATGCTGGTCAGTGCCTTCTCCATGCTGCTGGCAGTGTGCTTCCTCATTGCTTTGGTGGGGCATTACATTCTCGGCGGTATCCGCCTGGGCAACCGCGCCGCTGGCGTGCGTGGTTCGCTATCGAAAGCCGCACGCACCCAGCTGGCCGTGACCGCCGGCCTGTGGATGTTGCTGCAGGTGGCTGGTTACTGGTTGGGCCGCTACCAGCTGCTCTACACCGAGCACTCGCTGTTTACGGGTGGTTCCTACACCGACATCAACGCCTACCTGCCGGCCAAGATCATCCTCATGATCATTGGCGTCTTCGTGGCCGTGGCAATCTTCTCTGCGGTGGTCATCAAGGACCTGCGTATCCCTGGCCTGGCCGTGGTGCTCATGGTTTTGTCCTCGTTGGTCATCGGCCAGGGCTGGCCGCTCATTATGGAGCGCTTCTCCGTTAACCCGAACCGTCAGGCCAAAGAGGCGGAGTCCATCTCACGCAACATCGAGTCCACCCGCTTTGCCTACGGCCTCACCGATGACAAGGTGACCTATGAGGAGAATTGGGGCGCGGAGGACGTCGCCGATGACAAGGTTGCCTCCGATGACTCCACCATTTCCAACCTGCGCCTGCTGGACCCGGATATCTTGGCGCCGACGTTTACTCAGATGCAGCAGCTGAAGAACTTCTACGGTTTCCCAGAGACGCTGGCGATGGACCGCTATGAAATCGACGGCGAGCTGCGTGACTTCGTGGTTGCGGCCCGTGAGCTGGATCCGAATGAGCTGCAGGAAAACCAGCAGAACTGGATTAACCGCCACACCGTGTACACCCACGGCAACGGTTTCATCGCGGCGCAGGCCAACACGGTCGATGAGGTGGCTCGTGACGCCGGTTCCGCCCGTGGTGGTTTCCCCATCTTTACTGTGGCCGACCTGCAGACCCAGGCAGGCGAGGACGCTGAAGGTGAGGGCGAGACCCAGAGCGCTGAGGAGTCGCTCGGCATCAAGGTGGACCAGCCGCGCATTTACTACGGCCCGGTGATCGCCAGCGCCCAAGACGGCATGGACTACGCCATCGTGGGCCAGACGGGCGACGCCGCCGTGGAGTACGACACCGATACCGCCACCTACACCTACGACGGCAAGGGTGGCGTGGACATCGGCAACATTGTCGACCGCACTGCTTTTGCCCTCAAGTACCAGGAACTGAACTTCCTGCTCTCGGACCGCGTGGGCTCGGAATCCAAGCTGCTCTATGACCGCGATCCGCGCGAGCGCGTAGAGAAGGTCGCCCCGTGGCTGACTACGGATTCCTCCACCTACCCGGCGGTCATTGACGGCCGCATCAAGTGGATCGTTGACGGCTACACCACCCTGGATTCCTTGCCGTACACGCAGCGCACCTCCCTGACAGAGACCACCCAGGATGCACAGAACCCGACGGGTACGACGCAGCGTTTGGTCAACGATCGGGTGGGCTACATCCGTAACTCGGTCAAGGCGACTGTCGACGCCTACGATGGCACCGTCGATCTCTACGAGTTCGACACCGAAGACCCCGTGCTCAAGGCATGGGAGGGTGTCTTCCCGGGCGTCGTCAAGCCCGAGTCGGAGATCTCCGACGAGCTGCGTCAGCACATGCGTTACCCGGAGGACATGTTCAAGGTGCAGCGCAACCTGCTGGCCAAGTACCACGTGGATGACCCGGGCGTCTTCTTCAACAACGACGCCTTCTGGTCCGTGCCGGAAGACCCGACCGCAGGCGAGGCTCAGGGCCTGAACCAGCCGCCGTACTATGTGCTGGCTTCCGACCCGGAGACTAACAAGCCGAGCTTCCAGCTCATCACCTCCTACCGCGGTCTGAACCGCCAGTTCCTCTCCGCACACATGGCGGTGTCCTCGGACCCGGACACCTACGGTGACATCACCGTGCGCGTGCTGCCGACGAACACCCAGACCCAGGGCCCGAAGCAGGCCCAGGATGCCATGATGTCTTCCGACCAGGTGGCGCGTGACCGTACCCTGTGGGAAGGCTCGAATGATCTGAAGAACGGTAACCTGTTGGCCCTGCCGGTGGGTGGGGGAGAGATCCTCTACTTGGAGCCGATTTACTCGCAGCGTAAGGGCCAGGAGTCTGCGTTCCCGAAGCTGCTTCGCGTGCTCGTTTCCTACAAGGGCCGCGTGGGCTATGCGCCGACGATTGGTGAGGCCCTGGAGCAGGTGGGCATCGACCCGAAGGCCGCCCAGGACATCACCGAGATTGAGGGTGACTCCGGCACGAAGGCGGAGAAGGGCGAGCAACCTGCCGATGACGATAAGAAGGACGAAGAAAAGGACGCCGAGTCTTCCGCGCCGGCATCCGCGCCGAAGGCCTCCGACGAGGGCGAGGCTATCGACGCCATCAACAAGGCTCTCGATGGCGTGGACAAGGCCAAGAACGGCTCCTTCGAGGAGTACGGCAAGGCTCTGGACGAGCTGGATAAGGCAGTGGAGGACTACCGCTCCCTGCAGTCTCAGTAATTCCGGACTGGCGCCGGTGCAAAAGCCCGGCGCCCGACCGTGAAATGGCGCCTGCCCAGGGGATTTGGGTAGGCGCCAAGGTGTCTGTATAGTTACATCCGTCGCCGGCACACAGGGGATTAACCGCAGTGTGCTGAAGCGCTTGATGTATGGAAGTGCATCTCGACGCGGGGTGGAGCAGCTCGGTAGCTCGCTGGGCTCATAACCCAGAGGTCGTCGGTTCGAATCCGGCCCCCGCTACCAACTTCCAGGCCCCTACCAGTGGAAACGCTGGTAGGGGCTTTAGTTATTTCTCTTAAGGAGCACGTCCTGGGACTCAAATCGGGACTTCAGCGATGGCATTTTGTCACTTAAGCCGGTTTGGAAGTGATGCTGCCCGACACGCGGCACAGGGTCTTCGGTGTGGGTGAAAAGCCACCAGTCCATGGTGATGCGCTGATGCTCATCGAACATGCTGCGATGATTGCCCGCTAAGTCTTTGAGTTGTTTGTTGATGCCGCCTTCCAGCAGGTTCGTGGTGGCTTTTGAATCCTGGGTGACACCTTCAGGCGGGGTAAGAAAGGCAAATAGTTGTTCTGCGTGGATGAGTTTTTCTAACCGTTTTAGAGCCCTGCGGGCGTTGCGGTGGGATTTAATCTGCAATCACTGCAGGTAAGTAAAGAAACAATTCTTATAGGCTCAGTTTTGGTTGCGAGTGCTGTGGTGGCAACTGTCAGTCCAGAGGCCAAGAAGCTTTTGGCTCAAAATGCACCAAAGGTATTATCCTCAACCGCCAAAATGTTACTTCCAGGTAAGAAATAGTCCCTATTTATAGATAGCTCCTGGCGGTTAATCCTGTCATCCTGGCTCTCGTCGAGCTGCAACTCTCGCATAGCGTGGTTGCTAAGGAGGTGTGCCCAATTGGATTACAAGTACCTACACACTTGATCGGTGCTGCACGTTTCAGGGTCCGGGTGTGCGGCGTCCTGTCTGAGGTCCGCGATAGTGTCGCGCAGCACGGAGAGCTGCGCGATCTGCTGCTCGATCTCAGCGAGGCGCACGTCAAGCAGGTCGCGCACGTGTTCGCAGGGCGCCTGGCCGCCGTCGCGGATGTCGAGGATCTGGCGGATCTGGGCGAGGGTCAGCCCGGCGGCCTGGCCTCGGTGGATGAACCCGACCCGCCCCACGGCATCCTCGGCGTAGTCCCGATAGCCGGAGGCCAATCGCTCGGCCGGAGGGAGCAGCCCCGACTCCTCGTAGAACCGCAGGGTCTTGGTCGTGGTTCCGGTTGCTTCCGCAAGCTGTCCGATCCTCATGTTCGCCGATTCCCCTTCCAATGGCCACCACACTTGACCTTCCATTGTACTGGAAGGTTCACAATGGTTCCATAGGAACTTTTGAACCACAGGGAAGAGACATCTGGAATGACAAACGAAAAGTTCGATCTGGCGATTATTGGTTCCGGCGGCGGAGCGTTTGCGGCCGCGATCCGGGCCACCGGACTGGGCAAGCGCGTCGTGATGGTGGAGCGCGGCACCGTGGGCGGGACATGCGTGAACACGGGCTGCGTCCCGTCGAAGGCGCTCCTGGCTGCCGCGGAGGCCCGCCACGTGGCGTTGGATTCGGCCCGCTTCCCTGGGGTGGCGGCCTCGGCGGGCCCGGTGGACATGCCGGCCCTGATTCAGGGCAAGGCCGCGCTGGTTGAAAGTATGCGCACGGAGAAGTACGTCGATCTGGCCGCGGACTACGGGTGGACGATGATCTCGGGAGACGCGTCGTTCACCGGAACCCAGGACGCACCGCTGCTCCGGGTGATCTCCCCGGATGGTGCAGTGAGAACGATCGAGGCCGGGCACTACCTCGTGGCCACTGGCTCCGCACCCTACGTGCCCCCCGTTCCCGGACTGGCCGAGGCCGGGTACCTGACCTCGACGACGGCGATGGAACTGGACGAGGTGCCCGAATCAATGCTGATCCTGGGCGGAGGCTATGTTGCCCTGGAGATGGCACAGCTTTTCTCCCGGCTGGGCTCCCGGGTGACCATGCTGGTCCGTTCCCGGTTGGCCTCGCAGGAGGAACCGGAGGCATCCAAGGCGTTGGCGGGGGTGTTCGCCGACGAGGGGATCCGGGTGGTCCGGCGGGCCATGGCCGACTCCGTGGCCTCCGGCCCGGACGGGGTCTCGGTGACGGCAAACGTGGCCGGGGGCGAGGAGGTGTTCCGCGCTTCCCGCATCCTCGTGGCACTGGGCCGCCGCCCGGTGACCGAGGGACTGGACCTTGACGCCGTCGGGGTGAAGACCGGCGCATCCGGCGAGATCGTGGTCGATTCCCGCCTGGCCACGTCCAACCCGCGGGTTTGGGCCGCCGGGGACGCGACCGGCCATCGGGAGTTCGTTTACGTCGCAGCGGCCCACGGCGCCCTGGCCGTGGACAATGCGTTCACCGATGCCCTGGCCGAGGTCGACTACCGGCACCTGCCCCGGGTCACCTTCACCAGTCCCGCCATCGGGGCGGTCGGGATGACGGAAAAGGAAGCTGTCGCCGCCGGGATCAGCTGCGAGTGCCGGGTCCTCCCCCTGGAGTACGTGCCGCGAGCCGTGGTCAACCGCGACACCCGCGGCTTCATCAAGGTTGTCGCGGACCGCGACACCGGACTGATCCTGGGCCTCTCCGCGGTGGCCAAGGACGCCGGGGAAATCGCCGCCGCCGGCGTCTACACCCTCGAAGCGGGCATGACCACCGCGCAGGTCGCCGCCGCCTGGAGCCCCTACCTGACGATGGCCGAGGGCATCAGGATCGCCGCCAAGGCCTTCACCACCGACGTCTCCAAGCTCTCCTGCTGCGCCTGAGCTGCAGCCCCCACTACCGAAGCAAAGGAATGCCATGACCGCCACCGACCAGGCCCTCACCTATCTGTTGTCCCCCGCGCGCTCCGGAATAGACCCGGAATTGTTCGTGCCGTTGCTGCGGCTCCTGGCCGAGGGCGAGCCCGTCACGGTCGCCGAACTGGCCACCGCCAGTGGCCGGAGCGAAGACACGGTCCGGCAGGGACTGGCCGCCGTCCCGGACACCGAGTACGACGACGAGGGCCGCATCATCGGCCTGGCCCTGACGATGCGGCCCACCCCGCATCGCTTCACCCTGGCCGGGGAACAGCTCTACACCTGGTGCGCCCTGGACACCCTCTTCTTCCCGGCCCTGATCGGGAAGGCCGCAACCATTAAGTCGACCTCCCCGGGTAGCGGGACCCTCGTCCGGGTGATGACGGGCGCGGACGGCACGGTGACCTCCTCGCCGCGGCCGCCACGCGGGGTGCTGTTGCAAAGTTGGGCGGAGAGCCGAGACGACCCAGTTTCTCATTTCCTGATGGCCGCTGCGTGCC